>CAYUZM010000263.1:4076-7242 GCA_964449665.1 uncultured Solibacteraceae bacterium | reverse complement strand
GCTGCTTTCGCTCGATGGGCAACTCCAAGCGCTCCAAACGGATGGGGTCCTGGAACAGTTCTGACACAGCTGTCTGGGTCGCCTTTGAAGTCTTGATAGCCCGGGGTCGGCGCAAGATCGTCGCCTTACAGAACACTTAAGGAGCACTGGAGCTTCAACGGCTTGAGCCACGCATTTCTGTTGGCACATTCTTACGTCGCCGGCCCCTGCTCCGCATCCTACGCGCGGCTACTGATCCGTAAGGTAAGCGCAAGTGGGCTCCGTAGTCTTTCTGTGGAGTCGATACTTACACCGGTCCCTGCTCTATGGCGGCCGGACGCCAGTTGCAAGCTGCCTCCCTCAGTACCGTATCATTCTTTTTCCGCGAAGCCGCGCGGCACAAGATGGAGCCATGAGGCACCGATGTTCAACTCCACATCGCATTTTGCTGTCCTTGGCCTTCCTCTACTGGGCGGCTCTAACCGGCGCGCTTGCGAGCTCTTCGGATCCTGGATGGCCGCGTACTTACTCCGACGGTCAGGCTGAGATTACTGTGTATCAACCCCAGATCGAGGCGTGGCTCGATTTCAAACACCTAAAGGGGCGTTGCGCCTTCGCGCTGCGGGCTGCGCGATCTCAGGAGCCCGTCTATGGCACCTTTCGTTTCGAAGGAGACACACTGACCGATGCCGATCGAAGGCTCGTTTTGATCCGCAACGTGCGCGCAACCGATCTGCGTTTTCCGGGCGGGTCCGAAAGCGCCGCGGCCGAGTGGCGGGAAACCACGCGGCGGCTCCTCCCCAAAGACGCTCTGGTCGTCGCTCTGGACAGGATACTCGCTTATGTGAAGGCGAATGAGGCGCCCCGCATCGAGGCGCGAGTGCTGTCGGATCCGCCCCCTATCTTTGTTCGTACGCAGCCGGCCGTCTTGGTGATCGTCGACGGCGAACCCGTGATGGCCGCCATCGACGGTACCAGCCTGAGCCGCGTCCTGAACACGAATTGGGAGTTGGTGCGAAGCCGCAAGAGCGGCCAGTACTACCTTCGGCACGAGCAACAGTGGCTGGTCGCGAGCGATCTGGAAGCAAACTACGAGATAGCGGCTTCGGTCCCGGCGGACTTGCTTCGTTTGCCCGCGCCAGCCCAGCAATCGAATCCTTCCACGTCGTCCTCGGCTCCGTCCGCCGCGCCCAAGGTAATCATCGCCAAGCGGCCCTCGGAATTGATCGTCCTTCGTGGCGCACCGGAACTGGCGCCCCTCGCCGGCACGGAGCTCTCCTGGGTCGCCAACTCCTCGAGCGACCTCTTCTTCCACAACGGAACGCGCTCCTACTACTTCCTCGCCTCGGGCCGCTGGTTCCGCGCGTCCAGCCTGAACGGCCCATGGCAGTTCGCCTCTTCCACTCTCCCCGAGGACTTCCGAAGAATTCCAGCCACACATCCGCGCGGCCACGTGCTCGCCTCCGTTCCCGGCACGCGCGAGGCCGAGGACGCCGTCCTGTTAGCGGCCATTCCGCGCACCGTCGCAATCAACCGCGGCCTGGCCAAAGCCGATGTCCAATACGTCGGACATCCACAATTCGTGTCAATCGCCACCACCCGAGTGGCCTACGCCAAGAACACTCAGAGCGACGTTTTCCGAGTCGGCACTCTCTACTACCTGTGCTTCCAGGGTGTCTGGTTTGTCTCATCGGCGCCGAGCGGCCCCTGGGAGGCAACCGGCAAAGTGCCGCAGGAGATCTACTCGATTCCGGAAAGCTCGCCTAAGTACAACGTGACTTACGTCAAGGTCTATGAATCGACTCCCACCACCATCGTCTTCGGATACACGCCGGGTTACTACGGAGCCTATGTCGCGGGCGGCGTCGTGGTCTGGGGCACCGGATATTACTATCCGCCCTATGTGGCCGTTGGGGTCGCGCCCGTCTACTGGGGAGTAGGATGTTACACCTACGGCGCCGATGCCTGGTACAACCTTGCAACTGGAACATTTGCGCGCGGCGCGGCTGTCTATGGCCCTTACGGCGGCTACGGAGCCGCGGCGGCATACAACCCGCGCACCGGAACATACGCGCAAGGTGCGGCGATTTGGGGACCGAACGGAGGCGCGGCCGCGGCGCGCACTTACAACCCCGCCACGGGCGCCGCGTCAGCTGGATATCACGCCGCCGGCCCTTATGGAAGCTGGGGCGAAGGCGCCGTCACGAATGGCAGCAACTGGGCGCGCGGCGGCTATCAATCGACCAGCAGAGGCACCGTGGCGGCGGGTGAAACCTCGGCCGGTGGCGCCGGCGTCGCCATACAGGGCGCCGGCGGGAACTCGGGATACCTCGCGCGCAGCGGCAGCGGCGATGTCTACGCGGGCGCCAACGGCAACGTCTACAAACGCGAGGATGGCCAGTGGTATCGCAACCAGAATGGTTCCTGGAACACGGTTGACCGGAGCACCACCGACGCGCAGCGCCAGCAGGCAGCCGCCCGCGACCACGGCAGCCGGAACGCGCAAGCGTCGGAGCGCTGGAGAGGCAGTGGCGCCAGTGCGCCCCAGGTGAGTGCGCCCCAGGCGAGCGCTCCCCACCCGCGCGGAGGCGGCAGCCGCCCTCAGTTCCAGGGACGGCGCCGGTGAACCCGCCCGCTTCAAGCGGCCATGGGAGCAAACGCGCCGTGCGGCCCCGCGACGCACAGAAAGTTCGCAATGTCGCACGCAATGCCCGCGGCGGGATCTGGCTGAACGGCCAGCATCGCGCCGCATTCGAACTCGTAGCTCCTCGCCCATTTCTGCGCCCCGTCGCGCACTCGCACCAGCGCAACAATCGCCCGGCAGCATCTGCCGTCCGTCTGCACGCTCCCCTCGACGGCATAGCTCAGGCCCAGCTCTTCTCCCGCCGAACGCAGCGCGCCCGATTGCAGGAAGGTGTGGGAAATCGTCTCGATTCCAGGCAAATTGGTGAGTCCCGCGCTCAACGACCGCCGCAGGGCCCGGCAAAGGAGCGCCCTATTCCGTGACGATTCTCGCCACATGGCCGGGGCTTAATGCCATCGTTCGTTCACAGCGGAGCCACCCGCGGTCGCCCCAACCGCCGGCTCCCGATCCCCCAAAAGGTGAACGAACCTCGATGGGCGCGGACGTGACCCCCTCCCGTCCCGCCCACAAACAACGGCCGCGGGGTCTCCCCCGACCTCGCGG
>CAYUZM010000263.1:0-4066 GCA_964449665.1 uncultured Solibacteraceae bacterium | reverse complement strand
CCCGCCCTTGGGAATTTCAATCCAGACTCCCGTGCCGCCGTCCGGTTCTCTACGGCGATAGTATTCCATCAGCTTTTGCCGCAATCGCCGCGCATCGTTGCGCACAATAGGGTCGAGGCCGGGCTCGAAATCGGCCCCGCGGTCAAACACCTCTAAACCGATGCTGTACTCGGCGAGTTCATGGGCACGGCCTGCCAGCGCCTCTTCGACCACGAACGAGAGAAACCGCTGCATGCGAGGTGAACGCACGAAGGCCGCGTCGGAGAGAATGCACGCGACCTCGTCTCGGATGGCGGTTGCGTCTATAAGTAGGGACGTTTGCGCGGCCATCCTAGGCCGCCATCTCGAATTGCGGCCAAACGCTGGTCGCGCAACATCGGCAGTCGGCTTCGCGCTGGCATCGGATGCAGAGCGCCGCCCACGGAATGGCCGCAAGCCTCGCCGCGCCGATCGGTTCCTCGCATTCCTGGCACGTCCCATAGATTCCGGCGTCCATCCGGCGCAGGGCGGCCGCCGCTTCGCGGTGCTTTCGCGACACGGCCTCCAGGCTTTGCACGGCAAGCTCTCGCTCGCCCGCCTGAATGGTACGGTCGAGAACATCGGCCGTCTGCTCGATGCGAATCGCCTCGCGCCGCCGCCGGGAACTGTCGAATTCGATCACCGTTGCCTCAAGTGCCGAACGGAATTGTTGAACGTCGTGGTTGGTCATGTTGGCCTCCTGCATGACAATGCGAAAATCCTGTTGCGGCCCTATCATCGGATCCAAAGACTGGTCCCGGAATGCTACGATGGCGTTCATTGTGCCGGCCGATGTCACGAAGCTTCTCGTGGACTGGAGTAAAGGAAACCAAGCGGCGCTCGACGAGCTTGCGCCACTGGTTTACAGGGACCTGCACCAACGCGCGCGCGGCTATCTCCGGCAGGAGCGGCCCGATCACACGCTTCAGCCAACGGCCCTGATTCACGAGGCCTATCTGCGCCTCGTCACCGATAGCCCTCCCGAATGGAACGGCCGCGCCCACTTCTATGCCGTGGCATCCCGCGTCATGAGGCAAATCCTCGTCGATCACGCCCGGCGCCACCAGGCGGGCAAACGCGGCAGCGGCGTTCCCGGCGTCAGCCTCGACGAAGCTCTTGTTCCCGCGCAATCCGAAAGCGCCGAACTGATGGCCCTCGACGAGGCGCTCGGCAAACTCGCCGCCTTCGACGAACGCAAATGCAAGATCGTCGAAATGCGCTATTTCGGAGGCTGCACCGTCGAGGAAACCGCCGAAGCCCTGGGCATCGCCGGAATCACCGTAATGCGCGACATGCGTCTGGCGGAAGCTTGGCTCCGGCGCGCCATGCAGGGCGAGCCGCTCGAGTAATCCGCCATGACCGCCGAGCGCTGGCGTCAGATTGAAAGCATTTTCGCCCAGGCCTGCGAGTGTGTCCCGCCGGAACGGGAGGCGCTCCTCGTCCGTCTGTGCCAAGGTGACGAAGAGCTGCGGCACGAAGTCGAGTCGCTGCTCGCCAACGACACCCCTGGCGAGGAACTCGTCCGCATTCCCACTTCGTTCCAACCCCGCGCCGCCGGCGAAAATCCCCGCGCGGGCGACGAAACCGAGTTCGCATTCACCGGCCGCCGCGCCGGCCCCTATCGCCTCATCCGCCGCATCGGCCACGGCGGCATGGGCGCCGTCTACCTCGGCGTCCGCGACGACGACCAGTTTCAAAAACAGGTCGCCATCAAGCTCCTTAAGCGTGGCATGGATACAAGGCACATGCTCAGCCGCTTCCGGCAGGAGCGCCAGATTCTCGCCAACCTCGAACATCCCTTCATCGCGCGCCTGCTCGACGGCGGAGCGACAGACGATGGCCTTCCCTACTTCGTCATGGAGTACGTCGATGGCCTGCCGGTCACCAGCTATTGCGCCGCGCAAAAACTCCCGCTCGACGAGCGCCTTCGTCTCTTCCGCCTGGTTTGCGAGGCGGTTCAGTATGCGCACCAGAATCTCGTCGTCCACCGCGACCTCAAACCGGGCAACATCCTCACCACCAGGGAAGGCGTGCCCAAGCTGCTCGACTTTGGAATCGCCAAAGTGCTGGCCCAGGACGCCACTTCCAGCGCCACTTTCACCGAACGGGGCCCTCGCCTGCTGACCCCCGACTATGCCAGTCCCGAGCAGGTGAAGGGCCTGCCCATCAGCACCGCGAGCGACATCTATTCGCTGGGAGCCGTGCTTTACGAGCTATTAACGGGGGTTCGGGCGCATCGTTTCCCCTCCGAATCCTACGCGGACATGGAAAAAGCCATTTGCGAAACCGAACCGGAGAAACCCAGCCTCGCTGCCAGCCGCAATGAACGGCTCCCGCTCGCCGAACGGAAGCTCCTGAAAAAACAACTTTCCGGCGACCTCGACAACATTATTCTCACCGCGTTACGCAAGGAACCTCAGCGGCGCTATTCGTCGGCGGCCGAGTTCTCCGAAGACCTGCGCCGCCATCTGGACGCCCGGCCGGTGCTCGCTCGCGAAGACCGTTGGACCTACCGCGCCGGCAAGTTCATACGCCGCAACAGGGCTGGCGTGGCGGCGGCGGCCTTGCTCGTCGCCAGCCTCGTCGGCGGTATCGTCGCCACCACCGTCCAGGCTCGCCGCGCCGAACAGCGCTTCGAACTTGTCCGGGGCCTCGCCAACACGATGCTGTTCGAGATGCATGACAAGTTGGAGCGGCTGCCCGGCTCCACCGCCTTGCGTCTGGACACGATTCGCACCGTGGTGACCTATCTCGACCGCCTCGCCCAGGACGGGCCGCAAGACCCGGAACTGGACCTTGAAATCGCCGCCGCCTACGTCCGCGCCGGCAACCTCGAGGGGAATCCCTTCTACCCCAATCTTGGCCATGGGTCGACGGCGCTTGCGAACTACCGCAAGGCGATCGCCATTTATGAGCGACTGGCAAAACAGCCGGCGTTCCAGGAGCGTGCCATCGCCGGCTGGGTGGACACACTTCTGACGGCAAGCTATCTGGAATCGATGCTCGGCGACCCTAACGCTTCGGCGAAATACGAGGCGAAGGCCAAGGAGGTTGCATTCGCCGCCACGGCCGGAACCGATTCCAAGCTGCCATTCCCCACCGTTCGACGGCTTTATCACAGGCTCGCCGCCGCCGAGTACGATCGCGGGGATGCCGCGGCGGAACTGGCGCTACGCCGGCGGGGACTGGCAACCTGCCAGCGTTGGAAGGCTCAGGAACCCGGCCCTTCCGCGCTCGAGTGCGAGGCCAGTACATACCGCCACATGGGAAGCGCCTTCGCGCGCAACGGCGAATTGGCGAGCGCCATCGCCAGCTTCCGCAAATCGCTGGCGGCCAGCGAGGAACTGCGGCGCCACCCCGCCGCGAGCCAGGAGCTACGGTATATCGTGATCGACAGCCATACCGTCATCGGCGACATAATGGCCGCTCCCGACGATCCAAATTTTGGCGATGCCAAGGCCGCCGAGGGACACTACCGCGCGGCGCTTGCTCTCGCCGAAGAGTACGCCGACGCCGACCCCAACAACGTCGGCGCGCGCCGCTACGTGGCCTTTACCTGCCAGCGGCTCGGCATGGTAAATCTAGCCGCCCAACCGGAAATCGCCGTCGAGTACTATCGGCGGGCGCTGCGGGCGGCGGAGGACATCCGCGCCGTGGACCCTCGCAACGCCGAGTATCTCCATCACGCCTCTCGCGCATACGCGGGACTGGGCGAGGCGCTCTACAATCTCGGCCGCGCCGATGAGGCGCGCCCCCAACTGAATCGCGCCGCGGAACTGCAGCGCACACTCGCCGCCAATTCGCCCGAGAGAATCTGGAACCTCCGCATGATGAGCCACATCCAGATCGTGCTCGGTGCGGTGCTTTTGGCGCGGGGCGAATCCGATCGCGCGCTCCTCTCGCTTCGCGAGGCCTTGACCGTTGCCGGTCGCATGTTGGAACGCGCCCCCTCCAGCCTCTATCACCAGTTGGATCGCGCCGAAGCTCTCGAGGCGATGGGCAAATTCTATGCGGCGCTGGCACGGCAACAAGGGATCTCCCCCGGTCG
>CAYUZM010000262.1:0-7252 GCA_964449665.1 uncultured Solibacteraceae bacterium | reverse complement strand
CATTACGCCGAGCAGGGTTCGGGTGGACGCGAAGAGTTTGGAACGGACCCTCACCGGCGCTTTTGCCGGGCGCGTGGCGGCGTTTCTGCAGAAGAAGACGAACGCGGACCGGTCGCTAATCGGCAACCTGAACGCCGGCGTGACCCAGCTATCGCTTGGCGCGCTGGTGGGGCAGAGCCGCGAGTTGCTGGCGTTTCTCCAGCTTGCCGAGAATCAATCGCGCACCAAGGTGATCTCGGCGCCCAGCATTATCGCCACCGACAGCGTGGGCGCGAGCATCATGGTGGGCCAGGATGTGCCGACGCTCACCTCGCAAGGCGTGGCGGGCGGCGTGCAAAGCGGCGGCTCCAGCGTGTTCGCGAACCAGATTCAGAATCGCAGTGCCGGCGTGCAGCTCACCGTGAACGCGCGCGTGACGCCGAGCGGCGTTGTGACGCTGATCATCAGCCAGGAGGTGAGCGCGCCGCAGGCTCCGGCGGCGGGCGCCATTCAATCTCCGTCGTTTTCGCGCCGCAGCGTCAACACGCAGGTGACGGTGCAGGACGGCGACACGATCGCCATCGGCGGCATTATTACGGAAAGCAACACGTCGAGTTCGGCCGGCATCCCGGGCCTGCACAAACTTCCCTTGGTTGGCTCCGTGTTCGGCAGCCGCAGCTACTCAAAGGAGCGCTCCGAACTGATCATCTTCATGACGCCGCGCGTCATCTTCGACACGAATCAGGTGGTGGAGGCGAGCGACGAGCTGCGCAACAAGCTGCGGCGTTTGCAGAAAGTGATTCGCGAGAACGAGTAGGGGCGGTGGCAGGTAATGTGGGTCGCTTCGCCACAAAGATCCTATTATGCCTGGAGCGAAATCAATCTCGTTTTTGCTCGGAGCCGGGTTTTCCAAGCCCGCCGACTATCCGTTGGCATTCGAACTCGGTGACAGGCTTGCTTCGCTGGGAGATTCCGACTTTTCTATCGAAACAGACGGCACCGCGCATTTCACGCACGGCGTCCCCGGCCCCAACCATGGACATACGAATCCTGAGGAGCGTGAGTTCTTTGTCAGGTTGATCTCTCACTATCGGGAGCGCGTCACGGGTAGCGGAACCGGTTTCGACTACGAGAAGTTTGTGGATTGGCTCAGAGATCTCCAAACGAAGCGCGCCAACGATCCCCGGGTATCTGCGATTGCCACCGAACTTGAGAAAGACCTCGACCTACTTTTCTGGGACTGCGAGGTTGCCCTGAGCCAGTTGATCGGCCGCACGCTGGGAAAGAGATTTCCGGAACGCCACCTGGGCCGCGGCTTGCCCTTCACTCACGCCAAGTTCTTGGATCTCGCAGCAATGTTTCGGGAAGATTACGTACAGCATTTTCATTCCCTGAATCACGATCTTTTCTTCGAAAGTCTTTCCAGCACTGACGCTATGAAGGGGGAACTCGCGGACGGATTCAGCGAATCAGGATCGCCGTTCTACGGCGAGCTTTGGCGCAAACTTGACGAACCAAATGAGAGAGGGCACATTTCAAACAACGTCAGGCTCGCAAGATTCGCTGATCGCTTTGATTCGCGTTTCAACCTTTATAAACTGCACGGCAGCGTCGATCAATATCAGTGCGGAGATCGAACGGTTCGAGTCCCTTGGGGCGTGGGGCCGAACAACATCAAGGAAGAAGTCGGCCGAGGCGTAGATCGGCGGTACGAAAGGGTCGCCGGGCTTTGGGCGCCCGCTTTCCTATCCGGTACAACCTCAAAGATCTTGCAGTATGGTCGGACCCAATACTCAAAGTCGATGTTTGACCACTTTATCGCGAACCTTGAGAATTCAAAATTCCTCATTACCGTCGGCTATGGATTCAGAGACGAGAAGATCAACGAGTTCATCTCCAGACATTTTCTCGACCGCACAGGCGCGACAATGCTGATAGTGGATGTCCGAGAACCCGCACTCCCGCCTGAGTTTGCGAACCGGTATGAATTCTTCGAGGGCGGTGTTACGGACTTCGATCTGGAACGGCTGCAACGGTCCGTGTCGCTCCAATGATGTAACGCAAGGCGGCGGCATCCGTGGACACGGCAGCACTGCTATTTCAGCGGCAACAACCTCGCCCGCGGCTTGTCCGTCCAATCGATGCTCAGAATTGCGCCCGCTTCCAGTTCCGCGCTGCACTCCGAGATGGCGCTGAGCACCGCGGCTCCGCGCACCTCGGGCACCAGCGGCTCACCCCTCAGAAGGATCACGCTCGGTTTGGCGTCCATGGTATGCGCGAGCAATTGCGGAAAGTCTAAGTCATTCGTAACCAGAACGAACCCATGCTCGCGTGCGTACCGGCAAATCTCGGTATCTGGCGCTGAGGGCGGCCCGATCTCGAACCAGTGAACACTCTTATGGCCCGCTTCCGCTAGACTTGCGGCCCAGCGGCGCGTCAGGTTCATGTCGATCAGGAACCGCATCAACTGGCGAGCCGGACTTCACGCCCTTGCGCTAAGCTTGCGGCGTAAGATAGCGCTTCGCGAATATCCTGTTCTTCCAAATAGGGAAAGTCAGCCAGGATCTCTTCGGCGCTGCGTCCAGCCGCCATTGCCTCAACGATCATCCCCACAGTTACCCGCATCCCGCGAATGCAAGGTTTCCCGCCCATGACCGCAGGATTAATCGTGATTCGCCGGAGTTCTTGCACGCCCTCATCATAACTCACGAGGATGCCGGCCCGATCCTCATCCCACCGTCACCAACGCGCGCCCGCCACAACTTTCCGGCCCGGGCCGTGTTTCAGCGTAGGATAATGTCTTCTCGCGCATGAAATCCTCCCGTCTTCTTTTTGCCGGTTTGCTGTGCGCGTGCTCCGCCGTTCTGCTCCTCGCGCAATCGTTGCAAGGGATCGGCGAGGGGGCGCCGAACGACGGCATCCGGCTCGCCTTTCAAACCGCCTTCACCCGAGGCCTGTTCAGCAGCCTCGCCGATTTGCCTCCCGCAAGCAATGTGAAGAAACTGGGTACGACGGGGCTGGTGCAGGAGTTTGCCGACGTGGTCCAGGGCAACAGCGTCAAACACGCGCTGGTGCTGCCAAATTCCACCAACACGGCATCGGGGCTTTCGGGCGAAGTCTGGCAGGTGCACGGTCCGCTCTACGACTATTGGACCTCGGTCGGCGTGGCGACGGCCGGGTATCCGCAAAGCGACACGCAGCGCTGTCCGCCGGTGATCACCGCCTGCCAGTATCAGGTCTTCGACAAGACTCACGTCCTTTTTGTCCTGACGGCCCAGGCCGGGGGCAATACGTTTCTCAGCGAAGGGGTTTTCTTCACCAAGTGGACCGGCAGCGGCGGCATGAATACCTTTGGCCCGGCGATTTCCGCGATCGAGAGCGTCACGTCGGGCGCCAAAACAACGGCCACGGCGGACCGCCAGCGTTTTTCGCGAGGCGAGATATTCAACTGGCTCACCGGCTCGGGCGCGGGGCGCGTTTTCGGAGTATACGAACCGATATTCAGCTATTACAACGGGCTGAATAACGGCGCCACGGGGCTGCTGGGCTTTCCCACTTCCGACGAAACGCTGCTGGCCAATGGCCGCCGGCGCCAGACGTTTGAAGGCGGGACGATTGAATACGCGCAAGGCCAGGAACCGACGATTCTCTATCCGGTTGCGGCGGTGATCCTTTCGGCCGCCGGTGACACCGTGAATATGAAGCTGGGCGACCGCGTGGAAATTTCGGCTGCCACCTACTCCGCGGCGGGTGAACTGCTGGCCGGACGCGCGATTTCCTGGAACACTTCCAACAGCCGCGTGGTTGCCATTGACGCCAACGGCGCGCGCGCCACGCTGCGGGCCGTGGGCGGTGGCAGCGCCGTGATCACCGCCGTCAGCGAGGGCAAGGTGAGCCGGACGCTGCCGGTTTTTGTCTCGGCCCCATGCTGCCAGGCGGGCGAAGGCGCTCCGAGCGCCGCGATCGGACAGGCCTTCATTGACGCGCTCGCGCGCACGCGCATTCAGGTGAAGCTGCCCACGACTTCTCCGGTCCGCCGCGCGGGGCTGGGCTACACGCAGGAGTTCACCTCGCCCGAGGGAACCACGCGCTACCTGCTGGCCAAACCGGACGCGCTCGGCTCCGCTTTTGTTCTCACCGGGGCGATCCTTGCGCGCTATCTCGAACAGGGCGGCGCAACCGGCGTGCTGGGCTATCCCGTCGCCGACGCCACAGCCGGCCTGCGGCAGGTCTTTCAAGGCGGCGCGCTGGCCGGAACGCCGGTTCAGCTCGTCGTCAATCCTATCCTCGCCCGCTGGGCGGCGCTGGGTTACGAAACCGGACCCGCGGGGGCGCCCACGGGCGAACCTGCGGCAGCGCTCAGTTTCACCGCGACGTCCTCGCTTTCCCAACCGTTCGGCAGCGGAACCTTCTATTACGCCGCCTCGGGCAATCGCGCCGGCCAGGTGTTTCTGGTGCGTACCCAGATGCTCTCCGCCTATGGTGGCGCGGGCGGCGTTTCCGGACAACTCGGTCTCCCCATTGCCGACGAATCCACGGCCGCCGGAATCCGCCGCCAAGAGTTTGAAGGAGGAACGCTGCTGTTGGACGCTGCGGGCGCGCCGCAGATCAACGCCCGTGCGCGAACGCCGCAGATCAGCGCGACGCCCAACGAGGTGGCCGCCGGGGGGAGGGTCCGCATCGCGGCAGGGGGCTTTCCGGCGGGGGCTCATCTCCGAGTCTCCGTGAGTGGGCGTCCCGATTTTCTCGTGCAAACGCTCTCTGGCGCCTATGCCTGGGAGATGCTCGTCCCGGCGAACACACCCAGCTCATTGGTGACGCTGCGCGCCGCCGATGTGAACGGATCCAGCCTGGCGGTGGGCTCCTTTGTCGTGCAGGCTTCGGCGGAGACCCTGCTCACGCTGACAAAGCTTCGCGGCGACGTGCAATCCGGCCTGCCCGGCGCACGCCTTCCGCAGGCATTCCGCATCCGCTTGCAGGACGAGTTCGGCAGCCCCGCGGCGCGGGTTCCGGTGCGGTTCACGGCCTCGCCCGGCGCCAAGATTGAACTTGCCGACGCGGCCACGAATGCCAACGGCGAAGCGCAGGCCTATCTCCGGATGCCCTTTGCGGAGACCGTGGCCCTGGCGACGGCCGAAGCGGGGGGCCGCGTGGTGACTTTCAGCGCCCGCGCCGCCGCCTCCAGCTTCACGAACTTCCCCAACTACACGCAGGCCGGAAACGGCGCGCCGCTTGGTCCCGGCCCGGCCACCATTGCCGACAACGGCGCGCTGCTGGTAAGCGCCGCCAACGTGATTCGCCATCTGCAGAACACGGGCAGCCTACCGGCGCCCAACGGGCCCGCCGACCCTGTCCTTCTCAACGGCTTCATGCGCGATGTCTGCCAGTTCGACGCCACCGGAGCGCAGATCTGCGACGGGTTCCTTCTGCACGAGGGAGCCGACCCGACGTTGAACCTATGGCGGCTCGGCTCGTTCACCGGTTCGCCCGTGCAGGTGACGCCGCTGGCGGCCACAACGGAAACCGTACGCGATCAGCTCGCGTTGGGGCAGCCGGTTCTGCTGGCGATGAATCTCTCGCTGAACGGCGCGCCGGCCGGGGTCCATTTTGCGGCGGCTCTTGGCGTGAAAGCGACGGGCGGCGTTCTGGTGCGCGATCCCAATCCACGGCTCGCGCGGCCGGCGTTTGAAGACTACGCGGCGGGCTTCACGGCGCAGGCGGGTATATATAAAGCTGCGCTCGCCGCCGCATTCGTGCTGGAGCCGCAAACCGTGGCCTCGCCGGCGTTCCTCGTCTCGGGACTCGAGCTTTCGATTCACGTCAGCAGTGTGAATGGCCGTTGCGGACAGACGCTCACGTGGCCGTCGCGGGCCTCCACGGGCACGGGAATTCCCAGCGGCGAATCCAAGCCGCTGGCGTTTCGCGCCTGCGACGGACTCGAAGCCGTGTATCAGCTCGACACGAGTTCAAACGCCGAACGCGCGCTGCTGCTGACCGGGCTGGGCTCGCCCGCCTCCCAGCAGGGCGTTGGCGTAAAAGGGGCCGCTTCGTACGCTGTTACGCGTTCGAGTGCGGGATGGGCGGCCGGCAACCTGACGGTCCTCTTTACGACCGCCTCGGTGGTGAACGCGGCCAGCTTCAAGCCCGACCTCTCTCCCGGCGCGCTCGCCTCGGCGTTTGGATCGGGACTAGCCAGCCCGGCCGGGCCCACGCGGGTTGAAGTGGCCGGCGTGGCCGCTCAGGTACTGGCGGGATTTCCGTTCCAGCTCAACTTCGTGATTCCCCCTGGAACTCCGCCTGGACCGCAAACGCTCCAGATCACCTCGCCTTACGGCTCCTCGACGCAAACCATCGAAATCCGCGCGGTCTCGCCCGCCATTTTCCTGCTCGGCCCGGGCGCACCGGCCGCGGTGAACCAGAACGGCAGCCTGAATACGCCAGACGCCCCCGCCACGCGCGGGCAGGCAATCACTCTTTACGCCACCGGCCTGGGCGCCGTGGAGCGCCGGGGCAGTCTCGATTACGTCGTCGCCACGGTGGAGGCGACGCTGGAAGGGCGCGCGCTTACGGTGCAATTCGCCGGTCTGGCTCCCGGATTCTCGGGTTTGTATCAAATTAATTTAATCATCCCGCCGGATACTCCGCCTGGACTGACGCAGGAACTCCACCTTCGGGCGGCCGAAACGGATGCGGCGCCGATTCCGATCGCCGTTCAATGACGGATTTGCGCAAACCACTGAAAAAACTTGACCCGAATACGCTGCCATGGTTAAATCGAACGTTGGTCGCGAATGGCGGCCTTGGCTGCACGACTTGCCCGTAAATGGGCGAGGATGCTTGACTTGCAGCCGTGGACAGTGTTATGAATAATCTGACTGCGTCCAAGTGAGATCCATCACGAGGCATTCATCTACGAATGAATCCCGAGAGCACAAACAGAAAATAAAGAACAAGAACAAGAAAAACACAGAGCTTGCAGGTGCTGATGTATCAAGGACGACGGAACGGAAACAGGCAGGCCGGCCTAACCAGGCCGAGCGCCTCCGTAATTACCGCCGTCCGGGTCTTGCGACCTTCTGTTCGAGCGGGATTTTGAGGCTCAGGTTGAAGAAGACTCCCATCAATTCGATTTCTCAGTTTGCACAAGGAGAAGGAAATGCTTGATTTTCGCAAGTTGTTTCTGACCGTTGTCGCGCTGGCACTTTTTGCCAGCATGGCGATGGCTCAGGTAGTTGCGTTTGAGCCGCCGCTGTCCTGCACCGCGCAGGCAGCC
>CAYUZM010000261.1:0-7261 GCA_964449665.1 uncultured Solibacteraceae bacterium | reverse complement strand
ATCTGGACCACCTTCCCGTCCCGCCCCTTCCGCATGGGGCAGAAGCAGCCTGCACCGTTCCCATTCAAAATGGACAACATCCGCATCGAGGCCGTGCTCGAGGAGAGTCTCCACCTGCGAGCCGCCACGCGCGCCACCATCGTTCCCTCCCGGGCGCTGAAGATGCTGGCCTTCGAGATCTCCTCGCAGATGAAAGTGGGCGACGTGCGCGTGAACGGCGAGCCGGCCGAAGTTCTGGCGCGGGAATCGCTGCGCGCCAACCTCTTGCGCGGCAATGGCTCGTCGGTGTTCCTGGTCGCTCCCACGCAAGCGCTGGAGCCTGGAATCGCGTACGAAATCGAATTCGAGCACGGGGGCGACGTCATCCAGAAGGCGGGCGAAAACGTCTTCTTCGTTGGTGCGCGCGCGAACTGGTATCCCCGCGCCGGCTTCGTCTTCGCCCGCCATGACATTACCTTTACGCACCCGGCCCAGTGGCAGCTCCTGTTCCCGGGTGAACTGAAGGAAGACAAATCCGAGGGCGGCCTCCGCACGACGCGGCGCGTTCCCGCCGAACCGATCCGTCTGGCAGGATTCAACCTGGGCCAATACGAATCCGTGCGTGTCGAAAGGGGACCGTTGACGGTGGAAGTATTCGCCAACCGTCAAGCCGAACAGGCGTTGCGGCGTCCGCCTGACATTGTCCTGCAGCCGCCCACGGTGCAGTTTCCCCGCTCGCGAACCCAGCAACGTCAGGAGATGTTGACCTTTCCCGCCACCGCGCCGAATCCGGCCGCGCGCCTGCAACTGCTTGCCGGTGAAATCGCCTCCGCCTACGAAGTGTTCGCGCAGGATTTCGGCCCGCCCGCCATGCCGCACCTGCTCGTCTCACCCATTCCCGGCCGCTTTGGACAGGGCTTTCCCGGCCTGCTCTACATTTCCACGCTGGCCTACCTGGAGGCGAAGGACCGCCCCGTGTCCACGTTGGACCGCCAGAGCAACCTCTTCTTTAGCGAGCTGCTCCACGCGCACGAAACGGCCCATCAATGGTGGGGTAATGTCGTCACTTCAACCGCGCAGCAGGACGATTGGTTGATGGAGGCGTTGTCCAATTACTCATCGCTGATGGTGTTGGAGAAGAAGAAGGGCCCCAAAGACGTGCAACGCGTGCTCGCCCAGTACAAGTCGATGCTTCTCGCCAAGGACGACGAGGGCAAAACGGTGGAATCGGCCGGCCCCATCCGGCTGGGATTGCGCCTGCAGAGTTCCCAGTATCCGAATGCGTGGCGCAATATCGTCTACGACAAAGGGGCATGGATTCTGCACATGCTGCGCGCCCGCATGGGCGATGCGAACTTTCGCGCCATGCTCGGCGAGTTCGCCGAGCGAAACCGGTTCCAGGCCGTCACGGCCGCGCAATTCCGGCAACTGGCCGCGGGATATCTGCCCAAGGGAGCGCCCGATCCCAAGCTGGAAAGTTTCTTTGAGACGTGGGTGGAAGGCACGGGCATACCCACGCTTTCGCTGGCCCACAAACTCACGGGAAAGGCGCCCGCGCTGAAATTGCAGTTGACGCTCAGTCAAACAGGCGTGGAGGAGGATTTCGGCACGCTGGTGCCCGTGGTCGTCGAGGTCGCGCGGCTCAAACCGCAAGTGATCTGGATGCAGTCGGGCTCCGAGCCGGCCACGACAACCATCCCGCTGAAGTCGCCGCCCCTGAAAGTCTCTCTCGATCCCGAATATGCGGTACTCGCCGATCGCAAGTAAGAGGCCCGGCGGCGCGCCTACTTGCCGCTCTTGTCTTTCCGCAACTGGCCCACTAACCGTTCTGCCGACTTCTGCAGTTCGCCTGGACGCGTATTCTTGGGAACGTCGAATCCCGTCCACAGAACGCGCCGGCTTTTAGCGTCCACCAGGAAGACGTTGCCCCGGCCGCGGCTGAACGATTGCACGCGGGCGGCGCTGCCGGCCATCTGAAACTCGCCGGAGTTGGCTTCTTCCTTGTCTTCCTTCTTGTCCTTGGATTTGCTGTCCTTGGCGCTTTCTTTCGGCTTGGGGGCCTTCGCCGCCTCTTTCTTCGCCCGTTCCTCGGCTTCCTTTTCCAGCTTTTCGCGGGCCGATTTCAGCAGGTCGTCCACGCGCATCTCGAAAGTCGTGCCTACGTAGTCGCTCAGAAACGCGTCGGCCTGAAGCGGGTCCGTCGTCACCTGATACACGCCATGCCGCGCCACCTGATGGGCAATGAACTGGTCCACGCCGTTGCCCATGGCCAGAACGTAAACCGTTTGCACGGAGGAGAGGTCAGGGCTGGGAGCTTGCGCGCGCGCGGCGGGAACTGACAATAGGAAGCCTGCCAGAAGGGCCGGGGCAAGGGAGCGCACCATGGAAGTGATCATATCCGCTGCTTAAGGAGACGCGCAGGCGGGCGAAAAAGTCGGAGAAGGGGAAACTATTGCGTCTGTGCGGCCAGTTTGCGGGCCCGTTCCCAAGCCAGGCGTTGCTTGAATTCGGTGTGGAGCTTGGAGAACCCCGACCAGTAGTATCCGGCGACAAACATGAGCAGCAGGGGGGCGGCGATGAAGTTGTAGGTGTCAATCGCGTAGACGATCATCACCAGGAAATAGGTGCCGAACGCAAGTTCAACCCACGGCAGCCAGCCCGCTTTCGAGCGGTACTTGGCGGGAACGTTCGCCTTCTTCTCGTTGCCCGTGATGGCGTACTTCGGCGTGCGCACGAACGCCGTTTGATGGCCGGCCAAAGCTTCGATTACGGCGCGCGTATTGGAAAGGGTTAGGGCCACGCCGGCCGAGAGCAGCGCGGGCATGTGGAGCAGCGCGCGCCACACACTGCCTTCCTTCCGCTCATACTGCGTGTAGATGTAGAAGACAAACACGCTGAAGAAATTCGTCAGCATGAACGGCAGATCGATCAGTACAAGTTGGTGCCAGCCGGTGTAGAAACGCACGATCATCACCGGAAGCATCAGCGCGGTGACGGCAATCATCATCGGATAGGCGATGTTGGGCGTCATGTGGCAAAACGCTTCCAGCTTGACGCGGCGCGAGACCGGCGCGCGCAGCACATCACGCAGCAGCTTCAACCCCACCTGCGTCAGCCCCTTGGCCCAGCGGAATTGCTGCACCTGGAAGCCTTGCAGATCCACCGGCAGTTCGCTCGGACACTCCACGTCGGGCAGATAGACAAAGCGCCAGCCCTTGAGCTGTGCGCGATAGCTCAAATCGGAGTCTTCCGTCAGCGTGTCGTGCTGCCAGCCGCCGGCGTCGCGAATCATGGCAATGCGCAGCAGCCCGGCGGTGCCGTTGAAATTGAAATAAAGACCGTGCCCGGCGCGCGCGACATGTTCCAGCACAAAGTGACCGTCGAGCAACATCGCCTGCACTTCGGTGAGCGTGTTGTAGTCGCGATTCAAATAGCTCCAACGCGTTTGCACGACGCCCACCTGCGGGTCGGCAAAATGGTGGATCGTTCGCTGCAGGAAATCCTTGGGCGGCACAAAGTCGGCGTCGAACACGGCGACAACTTCGCCCGTCGCTGTTTTCAGGCCCTCTTCGAGGGCGCCCGCCTTGTAGCCGTAACGGTTCGTGCGGTGGTGATACTCGACCGGGAATCCCTGCGCGCGGTACTCGTTCACAAGCCGTTCGGTGAAGGGATGCGTCTCGTCAGTGGAATCGTCGAGCACCTGAATCTGCAGCAGCTCTCGCGGATAGTCGATCTGCGTGACCGTTTCCAGCAGGCGCTCCACCACGAACCGTTCATTGAACAGCGGAAGCTGAATCGTGACGCGCGGCAGTTCGGCAAATCGCTGCGGCGGTTCGGTGGGAATGTTCTTGCGGTATTTGCGAAATCCCCGAATCACTTCGTACCGGTGCAAACCGTAGAACGAAAGCAACGTCAATAAGAGAAAGTAGGGGATCAGCAGCGCATAATCGAACCAGGCAAGCTGATGGATGCCAGCAAAGGTATCGTCAAACAGCGAACGCGAGATTTGGTCGCTGAGAGAACTCGCCAGGAAGAGAGCTAAAGGAACCGGCGCGCTTGTCATGTTGGGTTGGGTGCCAGGCACCCCGCGTGTATCCTCACCATTATACCGGGATTGGCGATCTCTTGTTCATGGGAAAACGCCTGAGTATGGCGCTAATGTAAGCGCAGTGCTTACGCTGGCCGCAGAAGGTTTTCATTTTCGCCTTATCTGCGGCCAATTTTGCTACCAAACAGTGGGCCGCCATCGCGCATGTCGCCTGCGGGTTGGCGTTCCGGTGGATCGGCCCCGTCTCGCAAAGTTCCATCGCCGGCGGCGCAGATCCGCAAAGCCAAACTAGAATAGGGGGCATGCGATGGCCCCTGCTCCTCTGTTTGGCTGGGACGCTGTGTGCCCAGACGGCGCAGGAGTTGGAGTTCTTCGAGAAGAAGATTCGGCCGATACTCGCCACGAGGTGCTATGGCTGCCACGGGCCGGATGCGAAACCGGTGCGTGCGCACTTTCGCATCGATTCACGCGAAGGCGTCCTGAAGGGCGGCGATTCCGGCGCGGCCATCCTTCCGGGCAACGCGGCAGCGAGCCTGTTGATCAAGGCTGTCTCCTACACGGATCTCGACCTGCGTATGCCACCCACGGGCAAGCTGAGCGACGGAGAGATCGCCGATCTTCGCCGCTGGGTAGAGATGGGCGCACCCGATCCGCGCACCGCCTCCGGCGGCCTCACCGGGCCGCGCGCATTGGATGTGGAACGAGGCAAGCGCCATTGGTCCTTCCGCCCGGTCGTGAAGCCGCCCGCGCGCCCCGAGATTGCGGCGGGTCCACCGGCATCGAAGCGTGTCTGGCTGCGGCGCGTCACCTACGATTTGACCGGTCTTCCGCCGACGCGCGCCGAGATGGCTGCGTATCTGGCTGACACGTCACCGGAGGCGGACAAGATTGTCGTGGAACGCCTGCTCGCCTCGCGTCATTACGGCGAACGCTGGGCGCGGCATTGGCTCGACCTGGTGCGCTTCGCCGAAACCAACGGCCACGAATTTGACAACGACAAGCTCGACGCCTGGCAGTACCGCGACTATGTGATTCGCGCCTTCAACGACGATGTTCCCTACAACCAGTTCGTGCGCGAACACATTGCCGGAGACCTGTTGCCCGAAAAGCGGTTGTCGCGCGATGGATCGTTTCTGGAGTCGCCGATTGGAACGGGCTTCTACTGGTTCGGCGAGGTGCTGAACAGCGCGGTGGATTCGGTGAAGTCGCGAACTGATCAGGTGGACAATCAGATCGACGTCATGGGCAAGACGTTCCTGGGCCTGACGGTGGCCTGCGCGCGGTGCCACGATCACAAGTTCGATCCGATACCGACGATGGATTACTATTCGCTCGCGGGCTATTTGCACAGCACAACGATGCAGGAGGCGGTGATCGATTCGCCTCAACGGGCACGCGAGATTGCCGATGCGGCGGCGAAGGTGTCGCGCCTGGAGACACTCAACGGCGCGATTGCCGAGCGTGAAGACGAGGTGGTCTTTGCCGATTTTCGCAAGGGCTTGCCCGATGGATGGATCGCGCAAGGCGCTCCCGGCGCCAACGGCGCGAACGAGTTCGTGGGTTCGTTCACTTCGCCCAAGTTCACGCTGTCGAAGCTGTGGGTGCACGTGCGGCTGCGCGGCACGGCCGTGGAAAAGGGATTGAAAGAGCGAACGCCGTTACGCGTGACGGTCGTCACCGACGAACACAAGAGCGAGCATTTCTTTCCCAGCGGCAAGGGCTGGGAATGGATCACGGTGCGCATGACAAAGGAGATCGGGCGCATCTGCCACTTTGAGATCGTCGATCGTACCCGCGATGGGTTTATCCAGGTGGATCAGATCGTGATCTCCGGCCATGAGAAGCCGCCCGGCGGCGCCGCGGCGCCCTTCGAAATGCCCGCGCTCGCAACGGCCACCTCCGTTCCGCCCTCCACCTTCGCCATGATCGCGATGGACCAAGACCCGCACGACACGAAGATTCACATTCGCGGCTCGCACAAGAACCTCGGCGAAACCGCGCCGCGCCGGTTCCTGCGTGTCATCGCGGGCGAAGAGCAAGCGCCCATCGAGCCGGGCACGAGCGGCCGCCTCGCGCTGGCCGAATGGATGGCGAGTGATCGCAATCCGCTCACCGCGCGCGTGATGGTAAACCGCATCTGGGAGCATCACTTCGGCAAAGGCATCGTCGCCACGCCGGACAACTTCGGCCTCACAGGCGACCGTCCGTCGAATCCCGAGATGCTCGACTGGCTTGCCGCACGCTTTGTGGAAAGCGGCTGGAGTGTGAAGGCGATACAGCGGGAGATCGTGCTGAGCAAGGCCTATCGCGCGGCCACGGTGCCCGTGCGGCGCCTGGAAGCCGAGGCGATCCGCGATGCGCTGCTCACGGTATCGGGCAGCCTCGACCGCACGATGTATGGCCGCGGCGTCACGCCGCACATCAGCGCCTATCAGGACGGGCGCGGCAAACCGAAGTCCGGTCCGCTCGACGGCAACAACCGGCGCAGCATCTACATCGAAGTCCGGCGCAACTTCATCACGCCCCTGTTTCTCGCCTTCGACTATCCGCTGCCGGTATCAACCACCGGCGCGCGCGGAGCTTCGACGGTCCCCTCGCAGGCGCTCATGCTTCTGAACAACGAATTCGTGCGCCTGTGCGCCGAGCGTTGGGCGAAGCGCCTGGAAGGGGAAGAGCCCGATGAGCAGGCGCGCGTGCGGCGAATGTTTGAAGAGGCCTTTGCACGCCCCGCCGAGGAGTGGGAAGTGCGCGAAGTAGCCGCCTTCGCCCGCCAGCGGGGATGGAAAGAGGCGGCGCACACGCTCTTCAATTCGGCGGAGTTCCTGTATGTCCAATAACCGCTTGCGAGAGGTGATGAGCATGCGCGAGACGATGAGCGGGCGCGCGGCAATGACCAGGCGCGAAGCGCCGGCTTCCTCATGCGAAACCTGCAGAAACAGAAGATGGCCGCGGCGCTTTATCTGCTGGCCCCGGGCAAACCGTTCATCTATTACGGCGAAGAAATCGGCATGAACGGGTCTGGCGTCGATCCAAACAAGCGGTTGCCGATGCATTGGTCGGAATCGGACCGGTCGGGCATGGCCCGGCCGCCGCCTGGCGCCGACCAGACGGTCAGCGGCATCAAGGGTGCGGACGAGCAGGCAAAAGATCCGGATTCCCTGCTCAGGTTCTACCGGCAAGTGCTGTCGGTGAAGGCCCGGCGCGGTTACTACGTGACGCCGGTGACTCCCTCGA
>CAYUZM010000260.1:0-7270 GCA_964449665.1 uncultured Solibacteraceae bacterium | reverse complement strand
GTCAAGAGGAACTTTCTACTTTGCCCCAATAGGAACTTCTCACTTTGCCGCGACACGTGCCCCGCGAGCCGCGTCCCCAGCGAATCGCGCCTGATACACTAACTCTTCCATGCGCCGTAGAACTCTCCTGCCGCTTCTGGCGGCCCTGTCTCTGCCTGCCTTCTCGCAAACCGCCGCCTCGCCTGCAAGCGCCGCCACCAACCCTGCAAGCGCCGCCACCCGGCCCTCGGGCGCCGCCACCAAACCCGCCCCCGGCGTTGCGCGCAAACCCAAGCTCGTCCTCATGATCGTTGTCGATCAGTTCCGCGCCGACTACCTTTGGCGCTTCCGCGAACAATACAACGGCGGACTCGACCGCATGATGCGCCAGGGTGCCCACTTCGTCAACGCCCACTACGAACACTTCCCCACCGTCACCGCCGTCGGCCACTCCACGGTTCTCAGCGGCGCCACGCCCTCGGTCAGCGGCATTGTCGCCAACGACTGGTACGACCGCGCCAGCGGCAAGAATGTCACCAGCGTCGTCGATGCCTCGCTGAAACAACTCGGCGCGCCCGGCACGGCTTCCTCGCCCCACCGTCTCCTCGTCAGTACCCTCGGCGACGAAATGAAATCGAATGGCCGCGGCGCCCCCAAGTCCATCGGCATCTCCATCAAAGACCGCAGCGCCGTCCTCCCCGTGGGCCGCACCGCCGACGGCGCCTTCTGGTTCGACAACAAAACCGGCAACTTCGTCTCCAGCACCTGGTACTTCCCCGAATTGCCCAAGTGGGCCGCGAAGTTTAACGACTCCCGCGCCGTCAACCAGTGGCTCGGCAAGTCCTGGGTCTCCATCGAAAACCCCAAAGCGGAGCCATTCGTCTCCATGGGAGCCGAGCCCGTAGAGAAGTATTACGCGCAAATGCAGCGCACGCCCTTCGGCAATGAAATTCTGGAACTGCTCGCCGAAGCGGCGGTCGACGCCGAACAACTGGGCCAGCGCGGCGATACGGATCTGCTCAGCGTCAGCTTCTCCTCCAACGATTACGTCGGCCATGAGGTCGGCCCCGATCATCCCAAGGTCCGCGACATTTCCATTCGTACCGACCGCACCCTCGCCAAGCTCTTCGCCTTCCTCGACAAAAGAATCGGCATGGCCAACGTCCTCGTTGCCTTTACAGCCGACCACGGCGTCTCCCCCACTGCCGAAACGCAGAAGTCGCGCCGCATGCCCGGCGGCCGTCTCTCGGAACCGCAAATGGTCGATCTCGTCGAAAAGACCCTCGCAGCCCGCTACGGCGGCAACAAATGGGTGATCGGCCGCAGCGGCCCGACCATGTATTTGAACTACGACCTCATGCGCCAGATGAAGCTCGACCCGAAAGACGTCCGCGCCGTGGCTGCCGAGGCTCTCCGCACATTTCCCCACATCGCCCGCGTCTACACCCGCGACGACATCCTTTCCATGGCCCCCCGCGACTACGTCGACCGCCGTGTCCGCGCCGGTTTTCACGAAGCCCGCGGCGGCGATCTCTACCCCGTGACGGAGCCCTACTTCACCTACGGCAAAGACGGCGCATCTCACGGCTCGCCCTACAACTACGACTCGCACGTTCCGGTCATCCTCATGGGCCCCGGCGTCAAGCCCGGCCGCTACGCCTCCCGTGCCGCCGTCAACGACATCGCCCCCACGCTCGCCACCATCCTCGACGTCGAAACCCCCAGCGGAGCCACCGGCCGCGTGCTCGACGAGGCACTCGCCGCCCGCTGATCCGTCAGCCGGGTACTAAATAGTACGAATCCAACCCCGCGCCGCGTGATTTCCGCGCGCCTCCTCCACTTCAAGGTTAGGGCTTCACCAGGTCTACAAAGCCCGGAAGAACGAGGAGGAGATATGAAAAACTTTTGCTGTGCGCTTGCGTTGGCCGTGGCGATCCTGCCCGCCGGTATTTTGAACGCCGCCAATATCACGGTCACGTGGACGGGAACGGTTTCGGACGGCACCGACCAGTCGGATACTTTCGGTCTGGGTGCGGGAAGCAACCTAAGCGGTCAAAACTTCACCGCTACGTTTGTCGTCGATCCAACGATTGGCTTCATCCAGACGAATGCCAATATGTTCGATACCCGGGGCGGGACGGATGTGGTGGGATTCCTGACAAGCCCGGTTCTTTCGGCCGGCCTCGCAATCAACAGCCAAACCTTCGCTTTCGCCAGCACCAAGTACGGCGGCTACAGCCGGCTGGGGGGTGCGGGGGTGAGTGACATCTACACTCTGGCCCAATATCAGTCCGGGGCCGCGGTAAGTGAACTGTTTATCCGGTTATTCCTGTTCGACAACAGCATTCCGTTCACGGGATTCGACGAAACGCTGGATGTCGCCATCAGTTCCGGCACAAATTCCAATTTCCAGGCGTTCCTCGACAACGGCACCATCCTGTTCTCAGGCCATTTGAACCCCACACGCGTCACCATCAGCTCTGCGGACGGCAATGGCGACGGCGATGGGGATGGCGCCGTGCCCGAGCCGTCCACCGCCGTGCTCCTGGGTTCGGCCGTCGCGGCGCTGGGCATCCTCCGCCGCTACCGGCGCGCGTAGCGCTCCACCCACTCCACTTGCCGCCGCATGCGCGCCGGGCGAATCGTAATCTTTCGCCCGGGCATTCCATCTCTCCGCCGCCCTCCAATCCCGTCCGCGCGCCTACGCCACTTCTCGCGCTAGCATCTAAGAATGCGGTGGTCCTGCCTGATCGTGCCAATGGTGTCGCTGCTCCTGCTCGCGCAAAATCCCGATTCCGCAATCGAGCACAAGAAAGCCCAGAAGGCACGCGGCCAGGAGATCGCGCGCCAAATGGGCCGTGGCGAAGGAAAATTGAAAACCGGCGATGATGCGGTCGAATTCGACCTCGCCTACGCAGGGGGCAGAACCGGCCGCGTCCAACTCCGACGCTTCTTAGGCAAGCGTCCCGTTGCGCTCGTCTTCGGTAGCTTCACATGACCGCCCTTCCGGTCCTCGGTGGGGACCCTCAACGCCATGTACGAACGCTACGGCAAGGACGTCGAATTCCTATTGGTCTATATCCGCGAAGCGCATCCGACCGACGGATGGCAGGTGCCCCGCAATGAAGCCGAGGGTGTGTTGATCGAATCGGCAAAGTCGGAAGAGATGAAACACGGCCACGCCATCTCCTGCACACGCACTCTCGGAATCAAATTTCCCGCGTTAGTGGATGGAATGGACAACCGCGTCGAAAGCGAGTACTCAGGCTGGCCCGACCGCCTCTACCTCGTCAATCGCAGCGGAAAGATTGCCTACAAAAGCGGCGTAGGCCCGGGTGGTTTCAAACCAGCGGAACTCGAAGCCGCGATTCGGACCGAACTTGGAAGAACACAGTAAGCCAGCGCAGCCCCACGAGAGCCCCGGCGCGCTGGCATTCCTCAAAGAGGCGCTCTCCGGCACACGCCGCGACTTTACAGAAGGCAGCATTCCGCGCGCCGTCGTCCTGCTCGCCGTGCCGATGGTGCTCGAGATGTTCATGGAGTCGCTGTTCGGCTTCGTGGACATGCTCTTCGTCTCCAAACTGGGCGCCGAAGCCGTCGCCGCCGTCGCGCTCACTGAAGGCATGATGTCGCTGCTGTTCGGCGTCGCCGTCGGCCTCAGCATGTCCACCACGGCCATGGTCGCCCGCCGCGTTGGCGAAAAGAACCACGAAGACGCGGCCGTCGTTGCCGTGCAGGCGATCTTCGTCGGCCTCGCCGTCGCCTGCGTCGTCGCCCTCACAGGCCTGCTCGCCGCTCCCCACCTGCTCCGTGGCATGGGCGCCGATCCAAAAGTAATCGCAATCGGCTCCGGCTTCACCCGCACCCTCATGGGCGGCTCGGCCAGCGTCTTTCTCCTCTTTCTGTTGAACGCCGTCTTCCGCGGCGCGGGCGACGCCTCCGTCGCCATGCGCTCCCTCTGGCTCGCCAACGCCATCAACATCGTCCTCTGTCCCACCTTCATCTACGGCTTCGGACCCATCCCCGCCATGGGCGTGCAGGGCTCCGCCATCGCCACCACTATCGGCCGCTCCACCGGCGTGCTCTACCAGCTCTTCATGCTCACCTCCGGCCGCGGCCGCCTCCACGTCCAGGCGCATCACTGGAAGTTCAAACCCGACGTCATGCTGCGTCTCGTGCGCATCTCCATCACCGGCATCGCGCAGGTGCTCGTTTCCTCGGCAAGTTGGATCGCCCTCATGCGCCTCATGGCCACCTTCGGCACCGCCGCCCTCGCCGGATACATGATGGCCGTCCGCACCATCGTCGTCACCATCCTGCCCGCCTGGGGCATGGCCAACGCCGCCGCCACGCTCGTCGGCCAGAACCTCGGCGCCAAAAAACCCGAACGCGCCGAGCGCAGCGTCATGCTCGCCGGCCTGCTCAACATGGCCTTCCTCGGCTGCATCGGCCTCGTCTTCTTCTTCTTCGCCGGGCCCATCATGAGCCTCTATACGCACGATCCGAAGGTGACCGAATACGGCATGGGATGCCTCCGCATCATCGCCTTCGGCTATCTCTTCTTCGGTTGGGGCATGGTGCTCGTGCAGGCCTTCAACGGCGCGGGCGACACCGTCACGCCCACCATCGTCAACATCTTCTGCTTCTGGCTGTGGCAAATCCCCATCGCCTACGTGCTCTCTACCGTCCTCGGCTACGGCCCCTGGGGCATCTTCTACGCCATCACCATCGCCCACTCCACCATGGCCGTCACCGGGTTCATACTCTTCCGCCGCGGTAAGTGGAAAATGGTAAGGGTTTGACGACAAACGTACCGGCACGCCGCTTCTTCCAACGCAGCGGCCTGCTCTCGGAATGGCATCCACAATACGAATTCCGCCCCGGCCAATTGGAGATGGCCGAAGCGGTCGAAAAGGCGCTCGCCGACAGCCGTCACGCCATCATTGAAGCCGGCACCGGTACCGGCAAAACACTCGCCTACCTCATCCCCGCCATCCTCTCCGGCAAACGCGTCGTCATCTCCACCGGCACCAAAAACCTCCAGGAACAGCTCTTCTTCAAAGACGTCCCCTTCCTCCAGGAGATGTTCCAGGGCCGCCTCAAAATCTGCTATATGAAGGGGCGCAATAACTACGCCTGCCGCCAGAAAATCTACGACGCCGAACGCGAACCCATCCTCGCCGGCCTCGAAGAAGTAGCCGACTTCCAGATCATCCGCGAATGGGAAAAGACCACCGAATTCGGCGACCGCAGCGAAATCAAAACCCTCCCCGCCCACAGCGGCGCATGGCAGAAAATCGACGCCCGCCGCGAACTTTGCACCGGCCAGAAGTGCCTTCAATTCGAACGCTGCTTCCTCAACCTCATGCAGCAGCGCGCCCACGAAAGCGACCTCATCATCGTCAACCACCATCTCTTCTTCGCCGACCTCGACGTCAAGGAAGAGGAGTTCGGCGGCGTCATTCCCGACTACCAGGCCGTCATCTTCGACGAAGCCCACGAAATCGAATCCGTCGCCGGCCAGTACTTCGGCCAAAGCGTCAGCAGCTATCAGATTGAGGACATGCGCCGCGACATCCTGCAGATGCTCCGCCGCAAGAGCCTCTCCTCCACCGAACTCGAACGCGTCCTCATGACCGTCGCCGACTGCTCGGACCGTTTCTTCGCCGCCTTCCCCGATCGCGAAGGCCGCACCGGCTTCCCCGACCCCCGCGAATATCTGCGCGAAGGCGAAAAGCTATACCGCGAACTCCTCGGCGCGCTCGAACTGCTCCACACCGATCTGCAACTCGTGCAAGGCGCGCCCGAAGAGATGATCCCGCTCGTGCGCCGCGCTAAAGAGACGCAGATCAAGCTACGCTCCTGGATGGAAGACCGCGACGCCAAATACGTCTACTGGATGGAGCGGCGCACGCGCAGCGTCTCGCTTGAAATGACGCCCATCGACGTCAGCGCCCTGCTCGGCGAACGCCTTTTCGATAAGGTCGCAAGCGTCGTGCTCACCTCGGCCACCCTCGCCGTCGCCGGCGAATTCGAGTTCGTCGAAAAGCGCCTCGGCGTGAAGTACGCCCGCACGCTTGTCGTGCCCGGCTACTTCGACTACCCCAAGCAAGCCATCCTCTACGTGCCGCAGCACCTGCCCGATCCCCGCGACTCCCGCTTCGTCGAGGAGGCCTGCAAAGAAGTCGTCCGCCTGCTCGAAATGACGAAAGGCCACGCCTTCGTCCTCTTCACCAGCTACTCGCAGATGCGGCAATTCCATGACCGCATCTCGTTCGAGATCGACTACCCCGTTCTGCTCCAGGGCACCGGACCCAACAACGCTCTGCTCGAAGAGTTCAAGCGCACGCCCAACTGCGTGCTCTTCGCCACCGCCAGCTTCTGGCAAGGCGTCGACGTACCGGGTGACCAGCTACGCTGCGTCATTGTGGACCGCCTGCCTTTCGCCGTTCCCAGCGACCCCGTCGTCGAAGCCCGCGTGCGCGCCGTGCGCGAAGCCGGCGGCAATCCGTTCTTCGATTACCAGGTGCCGGAAGCGGCGCTCACGTTGAAGCAGGGATTCGGCCGTCTCATCCGCACGCGCCAGGACAAAGGCGTGCTCGCCATTCTCGACAACCGCATCACCAAACAAAAATACGGGCAGGTATTCTTCGATAGCCTGCCCGATTATTCCTTCACGCTGGAGGCAAGCGAGGTGGAGGAGTTCCTCGCCCGCTAGTGCAACAGCCGCTTAACGGCCGAAGTAGGCCGCGTTGCGCTGCGTGAACTCGTTCCACTTCTCGGGTAAATCGTCGAGCGCGAAAATGGCCGACACCGGACACACCGGCACGCAAGCGCCGCAATCGATACATTCCACCGGGTCGATGAAAAGCAGCTCCTCGGTTGCGTACTTCGGATCGTCCTTCTTCGGGTGGATGCAATCCACCGGGCACGCGTCGACGCATGCGGTGTCCTTGGTGCCAATACAGGGCTCAGCGATCACGTAGGCCATAGAAAACTCCTTTTGCCCGCACTGCTCCCAGAAACGGGCGGGAATCACCTTTTTAGCATAGGCCGCGCCCGCCGCACAATTCCGCAAACCGGTTACTGTCCGCAAACCGGTTACGCGCCAGTGACGCGTCCGCGCAAAATCGCTTTCCCCATCCGCTCAACCAGATCGGGCCCCCGCATCGTCGCATCCGCTTGCGCCCCCTGCTATCGTCAGGCCGGATGGTATCACCATGATCGCTACTCACACGCAATCCCGTTCGTCCGTATCCGCGTTCATCGGCGTCCATCGGCGGCCCAAACT
>CAYUZM010000259.1:0-7278 GCA_964449665.1 uncultured Solibacteraceae bacterium | reverse complement strand
CGCCGTTCCTGCTCGGACGGTGGGAGGCGTTCAAATTCGAGGTGGACAAAGGGATATGAGGACAACGGGCGTGCGCGCTCCCCAGGCCAGAATACCGCAACATGGGGCGCGCCATGCGCCTACGGCTGTTGATTCGGCTGAGGAGGGGTGCCCGCTTTTCGCTCACCGGGTTGGCGGCGAGGGGTGCCCGCGCCGTCGGGTCCGCGGCCGGGACCGCCCATCCTGCCGGGGCCGGGGCCGCCCATGGCGGGGCCTCCCATGCCGGCACCGGGGCCGCCGGGGCCGCGCCGCATGTTCTCGAAACGGTTGCGGCGCGCCTGCAGGTCTTTCCATTGTTCGGCAGTCAGGATCCGGCGCATTTGCAGGCTCATTGTGGTGAAGTGGCGCGTCATGTTGCCGCGCGCGGCGACGGCGCGGTCCACCACGTCATTTGCCTTGCGCTGGTCGGCGTTGGCATCTTCGAACAGGTCTTCCACATCGCCTTCGGCCTTTTCGAGGGCAGCACGGAGGTCGATCATTTTGGAGCGGTTCTCGCGCAGGATCTCGCGAATCTGCTGCTGTTGCTGTTCGCTCAGGTTGAGGTCGCGCGTGAAGCCCATCTCCCACCACGGGAACAAGCTGCGCGACATTTGCGCGTGGCCGATGCCGGCGGTGAGGACTAGCGCTGCCATCGTGAGGCGAAGCGCGCTCATGGTCAGGGGAAGCGATACCATCGTGTGACGAAGCCAGGTATTCAACATTGCCGTTACTCCTCAAACAAGCTGTGCATGGGCGCGAGGGCGCGCGGTTCTTCGGTGGAAATGGTCTGGTAGATTTCCAGGTACATGCCCGCGTCCGATTTCGGCATGCTACCGCTGGCGGTCAATTTTTCGCGCGCCGGTTGGGGCCACGAAAGGGCCATGGCAGCCGCCACCATTACGGCGGCCCAAACGGGCGGACGCCACCAGGAGTGCTGCCGCGGGGGCCCGGCGGCGACGCGTTGCGCGATGGCCTCGCGCTGCGCACGCAGAAACTCTTCCGGCAGCCAGGGGGCTTCGGGCTGCATCTCACCCACGCGCGTGGCGCGGCGCGACTGCAGAACGGCCAGCCGTTCGCGGCACTCGGCGCATTCCAGGTGGTGGCCATCGGCCGGGCCCACGCCATAGACATGGTCCAGTAATTCGTCGTGGGTCCAGTGCCTTTGGTTCATTTCAACTCTCCATACAGATCGTGCAGCAGGTGGCGCAGTTTGGCGACGGCGCGGGCCATGTGCGCCTTCACCGTACCGACGTCGAGGCCGAGAATTTCGGCGATCTCCTCCAGTTTGCGGTCTTCGTAGTGCCGCAGGACAAACACAGCGCGCTGCCGTTCGCTCAGCTCCGCGAGGGCGGTTTGGATGCGCGCGGCGATTTCACCGGCAAAGGCGCGCGATTCGGCCGAGGGCGAAACTTCCTTCGTGTTGGCGAGAATGATCGTTTCGTCTTCGTGCGCCGGACGCCGCCGCCAGATTTTCCAGGACTTGCTGCGCAGGCGGTCCAGGCAAGTGTTGACGGCAATGCGCGTCACCCACTTCGACGGGTCTTCGAGTTCCATCCGCCCGCTGTTTTGCAACGCGCGGTGCGCTTTGACGAAGCAATCCTGGGTGGCCATGTCGGCCTCGTCGCGGTCCTGCATCATGCGCAGGCAGAGCAAAAATATGCGCCGCTGTTCGCGGACGACCCAGGCGTCAAATTCGAGCAACAGATGATCGGAGGCGCGCGAAGCCGGCGTGCTGGTTTGCAGCAAACCCGTGTGCGCCAGAGGCTCCGCCATTACGCCCATCTTACTGGGGAATGACGAGAATGAGGGAGGGGAGGATTACACGGCCGTTACGGGCGACCCGTTGCGCGGGCTAACCCTTCAACATGCGGTGGTGGGCCAGTTCGCCGTTGCCACCGGAAAGGGCAGCTTTGGCGCTCTTGTCGGTGCCGAGGGCGCGAGCGGTGAAGATGGAGGCCGCCTTGGCCAGACTGCCGACGTCGCCACCCTCTTCCACGGTGAGCTCGTGCTCCACCCAATTGGAGAGCGGGATGTTGCGGAAGTAGAGGCGCTCCTGGAGAACCATCGATTTCTTGTTCAGGAACAGCGACTTACTCTCCCGCATGTAGTGGCGTTCTTCCACCCGGAAGTCGCCCAGGAAATCGTCCATGGACCGCCGCCGCGTCTCTTCCTCGGTGGCTTTTAGCCGCGCTTCCGTCTCTTTCTCCACATTCCGCAGGTCCGAGCGCGCCTCGACAAGAGCCTCTCGTTCCTTTGCAATGGCGACTTCCAACCTCGCCTGCATAATGTAGAACGAAAGCAGCGCACTGCCCGCGGCCGTGAACAACGGGAGAAACATCCAGAGCATCGCGTCCATGGTTCGACTCCTTCCGCATCCATCGGCTAATCCGCAGCCGCTCTTTAGTCAAATTGCTCGGTTCCGTCCACCTTCTGGCCGGAAAGTATCCGGCTGAAGGCGCCGAAGCCGCCCGGGCTGCCCAGTGCACCGAGTAACTGACTCAAATATAAGCCAACTTGGGTGCCAGTGCCGAAGTGTTTTCCGGCAAAGGCGATGGCTCCGAGGCGGCGGTCGGCCTCCAGCGCGGCCACCCAATTGGATGGCGGAGCCGGTTCGCCCGCATCGGTTACGGGCAAGTCCGAAAAGACCAGTGCATTCTTGCCGCCACGACGCACACGGAAGCACATTTCGACGTCGGACCAGAATTCCCCGAACCGTTCGTCGAAATAGTTCATTCCTACAATTGTCTGTCTACGAACCATCAGGGCCCGGCTGGAGAGGCATTCGGCTGGAATCGCCCCGCCGCCCGAGGCCGCCGGCGTGCCACTGCCCTCGGCCGCACGCCACGGAACGCCGCCTTTGGCCCAGGCCGAAAGGTCGCCCGCGGCGGGGAAGGGTGCGGTTTGGGGAAGTGCTTGGCCGGAGGCGCCGGACAGGCGAGGGGCGGCAAGTCCGATGCTGGAATCGGCGATCATGCGTTGGGCCATGGTGATGGCGGTGTCGGGCCTCACGGTGACTTCCGGCGCCAAAAGGAGCAAATACTCCCCTTTCGCCGTTCGTACGCCGATATTGCGCGCCTTCGTCATGCCGAAGTGTTTCGGCAACCGGAGCGGGGTGATATCGGGGAAGTCGGCATCGAGGGCCGCAGAACCGTCGCGCGAGCCCTGGTCGACGACGAGAATTTCCATCCGCTCGCGGCCCTGCGAGGCTTCGAGCGCGGCCACGCAGCGGTGAAGGGCCTCACCCGAGTTATGCGAAACGATGAGCGCGGTGACGAGTGGGCCTTCCGGCTCGCCGGGCTGCTGCTGTGCGGAAGGGGATTCCTCCATGAGCCCATGAGAATAGCGCAATGTGGCAACATGGACAAGGTCCCATGCGCGCGTTCCTTATTGCATATTTCTTCATTACAGCTACGCTGGCCGCTCAGTCGCCGCTCCTCTTGGTTCTGGAAAAGGGCGCCAACGCGCTCGGTTATTACACGTTCGAAGGGCAGCGCGTGGGCGAGGTGAAGGTGGGCCAGCATCCACACGAGATGGTCGTGTCGCCCGACGGCAAGTTCGCCTACATCACCGACAACGGCGTGATGCGAATCGAAAATGCGGGCCGGGGCGGTAACACGGTTTCGATTGTCGACGTGCCGGGCCGCCGCCGTGTGAACACGATCAAGCTCGACCAGTTTTTCCGGCCGCATGGGATCGATCTCGACCCGACGACGAACCGGCTGGCGATCACGGTCGAGAACCCCGACCAGTTTCTCCTGCTGGACATTCGCGATCGCCGCATTTTGCGCGCCTACGACACCAAGGGCAAGACGCCGCACATGGTGCGCTTCGGGCCGACCAAGGGCGGCGCGCAATACGCCTACGTGAGTAACTCCGGTTCGGGCACGCTAAGCGTGGTGCAACTGGCGACGGGCGGCGAGATGAAGGTGCTGCCGATTGGCGAGCGCCCCGAAGGCAGCCGTCTGTCGGTCGATCATACGGAACTCTATGTCGCCAACCGCGAGTCGCATACGATCACGATCATCGACACGACGCGGCATGCGCAGGTGGGCGTGATCAAGACCGGCGGCAAGGGTCCGGTGCGGATGGATGTGACGCCCGACGGCCGTTACCTGGTGTACGCGCTGATGCACGATCACAAGATCGAGATCGCCGATTTGCAGACGCGGCAGCCGGTGGCGCAGATCGCCGTGGAGGGCGAACCGATTTCGCTGTCGGTTTCGGCCGATGGCAAGTATGCGTTCGCGTCGTCGGAGGAGATTGATACGGTGCACATCATTTCGCTGGCCGACCGCAAGCTGGTGCGTAGCTTTAAGACGCCGAAGGGCGCGGGGCCCGATCCGGTGTTGCTGGTGAGCGCGAAATGAAGCGGCCCATGAACCGGAGACGCCTGCTTCAATCGCTCGGCGCGGCGGCCGTGACGGGAGCGGCGGCGGCAACGGGCGCGTGTTCGAAGTCCACCAAGTCCGATCGCCCGAACATTCTGTTCATTCTGGCCGACGACCAATCGTGGTTGCACACGGCCTACAACGGCGCAAAGGGTTTGAACACGCCGGCGCAGGATCGCATCGCCCGCGAGGGTGTGCGGTTCACGCATTCGTTTTGCGCTTCGCCTTCGTGCACGCCGTCGCGCGCGTCCATTTTGAGCGGACGCCATGTGTGGCAGTGCGGCGAGGCGGGATTGCTCTACGGCGCCATGCCTACGAACCTGCCGCTCTATACGCAGGCGCTCCGGAAGGGCGGCTATTGGGTTGGCTTCACCGGCAAGGGTTGGGGCCCCGGCGATTGGCGCGCGCTGGGGTTGGACCGCAATCCGTGCGGCCGTCAATTCAACGATGCCAAGCACGCCGCCAAACCTGCCCCTGGAATCGACGAACGCGATTACGCCGCCAACTTCCAGGCGTTTCTCAAGCATTCCGACCGCAACGGCGAGCCGTTCTGCTTCTGGTTTGGTTCCACCGAGCCGCACCGTTTGTACGATACGGGACGCGGTGTGCGCATGGGCAAGAAGTTGGAAGACGCGGAGGTGCCGCCCTTCCTGCCCGATACGCCCGAAGTGCGCTCGGACATTCTCGACTATTACACCGAGATCGAATGGTTCGATGCGCAGATCGCGAAGTTCCTGAAGATCCTCGAAGAGACGGGCGAGCTCGACAACACGATGATCGTAGTGACCGCCGACAACGGCATGCCGTTTCCGCGCGCGAAGGCGAATCTCTACGACTGGGGCACGCACATGCCGCTGGCGATTCGTTGGGGCGCGAAGACCAAGGGCGGCCGTACGGTGGACGACCTGGTGAGCCATGTCGATTTCGCGCCGACGTTTCTCGAGGTTGCCGGCGTGAAGGCGCCCGAGGGCATGGCGGGCAAAAGCCTGGTGCCGCTGCTCTACTCGGACAAGTCGGGCGTCATCGACCCGGCGCGCGAGCAGGTAGTGACGGCGATGGAGCGGCACACCGTGGCGCGGCCGGATTTCGTGGGCTATCCGATGCGGGCGTTGCGGCGGCGGCAGTATCTCTACATTCGCAACTACGCGCCCGACCAGTGGCCGACGGGCGGCGAGTATGTGGGCTCGAACAAGACGACGCACGGCGACATTGACGGCGGGCCGTCGAAGGATTCTCTGCTGTTGCCCGCGACGCGCGTGAAGTTCCGGCGCGAAGTGGAGCTGTGCCTGAACAAGCGGCCAGCCGAGGAGTTGTACGATGTGACGGCCGATCCGGGGCAAGTGAACAATCTTGCCGGGAACGAGCTGCATTCGGCGGTGAAGCTCGACCTGAGCCGGCGGCTGGACGAGTACCTGCGCGAGACGAATGATCCGCGGATGAATGGGCAAGACCCGTGGCGCGGGTATGCGTACCGGCAGACCACCGGCTATGGGGCGTCGTTTAACACGGCGCTGCCGGAAGAGGCGCGCACGAAGGCGCGCGAGGCCGCGACGCACAAGCCGGAATAGCCGCCGCGGGAGGTGGCGGGACTGCGCGTTATTCGGACGCTTCCACCAACGCCTTCAAACGGTCGAGCCGTTCGTCCCACTCGCGTTCGATCGCCTTTAACCAGCGGCGTGCCTGCTTCATTTTTCCCGGCGTCATCTCCCACACCTGCTCGCGCCCCTGCTTGCTGGCGCGCACCAGGCCCGCGCTCGAGAGCACGTGCAGATGCTTCGTCACGGCCTGGCGGGTGATGGTTTGCCGTTCGCTTAATTGCGTGATGGACTGGCGGCCCGACTGGCAGAGTTTCATCACCAGGCGTAGGCGCACCTCGTCGCCCAAGGCGGCAAAGACAGGGGCGGCGGCACGCACTTCCGAACTAAGCATGTTCTCCAAGATAACGTTCCAGGTTGGCCATCTGATCGCGCCAACCGTCCGTGTTCTCCTGGAACGCCTTGGCTCGCCTAGCCAGGGAGACGCCTTCAAAACCGGTCTCGAGAACGGTGACGCGCGTGCCGCCGGGAACCTCTTCAAGCGTGAAGGTGACGAGCGTGGTGTTGGAGTCGTTGTCGTTGAGGACGGCGCCGGGCAGCCAGCGATAGGAGAATTTCGACGGCGGAATCATCTCTTCGATTTGAAACCAGAATTTGACGCCCTCCCAGCCGGGAACGTTGGCGACCATGTCCATGCGTTTGCCGGGCGCGAATTCGCCCTCCACCGTCACCTGGAACCAGGACGAGAACTCTTGCGCGGTGGTGAGCGCGCGCCAGACGCGTTCGCGAGTGGCTTTGACCGTGATGCTTCGTTCGATCGACTTCAAATCTAGGATATTCATATGCAACCTTATGGTTGCAGAATAGAGGAAGCAGGCGATGATATGCAACCAAAAAGTTGCGAATTAGGGAGCGGCTGGTTTGGCGCCGGACGTGGCACCAAGCGTGGCGCCGTGTTTGACGCCACGCTTGGCTTGGACCGTTTTACGGTAGCTGTCAACCAGCGCGCGGGTGCGGACGGCCATGTCCCATTTGGTCTCCATCTGGTGGCGGGCGCGGGCGGCCATCGCGGAGGCTGAGGCGGGATCGCGGAACATGGCTACGATCTTCGCGGCAAAGTCGCGGGGCTCATCGGCGAGCATGCAGATTTCGCCATCGTTGTGGGCGATGCCTTCGGCGCCGATCCGCGTGGAGACAACGGGAATGCCGCTGGCGAACGATTCGAGCAGTTTCACGCGGACGCCGGAGCCGCTGCGAATCGGGCAGAGGAAGACCGCGGCGTCGCGCATGGGGGCGTGGATATCGTCCACATATCCGCGCAGTTCGATGGCGTCGCC
>CAYUZM010000258.1:583-7282 GCA_964449665.1 uncultured Solibacteraceae bacterium | reverse complement strand
GGTGGGATCAAAGTGTTTGGGCGCGGCCCGTCTTTCAGCGGCGGGGGGCTGGCTCTTTTCCGGGGTGGATCAGGGCATGTTTACCGCGCTCGACGCGGTAACGGGCAAAGCGCTGTGGCACTTCAACACGGGCCAGCAGATTACCGCTTCTCCGATCACCTATAGTTTTAGGGGCACGCAGTATGTAGCCATTGCGGCCGGTTCAAACGTGCTCGCATTCGCATTGCACAAACGCTAGAAGGAGCGGAGCGCGCTAGGCCTTCGGGTGGCGCCGTGCGGTCCATGTGGCCCGGCCATATTCACCGAGCGTCAGTTGGCCGAACATTCGGTCACCCGACGCTTTGCCCGTAAACGCATAGCTCAGCCTCTGTGGACCCGTAGGCAAGACGGATTGGAACTTGACGTCGTCTTTGTCAATCGTGCCCATCAAATCGCCTTGCAGCGCCCACCCGAGGTGCGTGCCTTGAACTTTGTTGCCCTTCGTGCTGAGAAACAACTGATGCTCGGCGGAACCGGATTCGTACTGAACCGTGACATCCCAACGGCCCGCGATCTCGACGCTCGGGGCCGAAGGCGCATGTTTCTTGAGACTCTTTGGCGCGCCGCGAAAGACCGCGGCAAGACGCGTGGCGACGGCCTTGTAGTCGTCCGGCCGCATGGCCGCCGGGCGGATTAGAAACGAATTCCCTTCTCCGGAGGCGTGCGACATGATGCGCGGCTCGCCTTCGGAAAGTTGCCGGCCAACCTCTCCCGCCGTTAATCCTACTTGCGCCTGGTCCCACGAAACCAGCAGCGTTGGGAATGGCCCGCCCTTCTGGGGCCCACGTACTTGCGTCTTCACCCCGGGCACTTGGGTGATCGCTTCGGTGATGTGCGCGTACCACGACTCCCATTCGCGAAACTCGGCTTTTAAGTCCCGCTTGTTGATAAACGTCTCCACGGCCACCACCATGCCGACAATCTCTTCCTTGCTCACCTTCATCGGGCGCCCGAAGGCGTGGTGAGGCGCGCTGTTGGCCCATGCCGCGCGCACCAGGTCCTTCCGCCCCACAAGCAAACCCGCTGTCTGCGGGCCGCGCAGAATCTTGCCGCCGCTGTAGGCAACCAGATCCGCCCCAAGGGCGATGTACGGGTTGGGGACGATCAAATAGTCGGCCGCGGCATCCACCAAAATGGGAACGCCCGCCTTCTTCGCAATAGGCGCGACTTCGGCGAGGCCAAACTTCGCGCTGCCGAAATGCATGCCCAGAATCTGAATCATCGCCGTGCGGGGCCCAATCGCCGATTCCAACTCCGCCGCCGAGTTCACTTCGATGATCTCGACGCCGAGGCCGCGCGTGGCGTGGTCGTAAACGTCGCGTGATTCGCGAGGCATGATTACCTGGTTCTTCAGGCGGCGCAGATCGGGCAGTTGCTGCATCTTTTCCGGATCGGAACCAACGATGCAAGCCGCGGTGCCGTGCGAGAGCGCCGCCGCCGCGCCAGAAGTCACCAGCGCCCACTCGACCTTTAACAATTCCGCGACGCGTGCCGACGCCTTTTCCATCAGTTCGTCGAGGTTGACATGGAACTGCGCCGCCTGCTCGATGGCGGCTACCACTTCGGGTAGCGTGCGCGATCCACCGTTGATGGTGAGCGTGGCGGTGGTATTGATGAACGGCCGCACACCCAGACGTAGATATACGTTTGGATCGGCGGTCGAAGCGGCGGGAGCAACGGAAGGCGCCGCCGCCGAAAGAAGAACTGCCGCGCCACCGGCGCTCAGGAGATCGCGGCGGTCAACGCCACGACGGTTGGATCGCTTTTTCTCGCTCACAGACAACCTCCTATTCGTCGATCTAGCATAGCGAATATGCGGCTGCCCGATTTGATAGCGTAGATGGGGTCACTAGCTCACCCGCCATGCAATGCCGAACGCTACAGGCCCTTTTGATGGCAATCGCCACGGCGGCGGCGCAATCGCCGTCCCCCTCCGGAAACGACTCTTTGGCCCAGACGTCGTTACTTCCGATCCTCGCCAAGAACTGCTCCGGCTGCCATTCGAAGGCAAATGCCTCAGGCGGATTGAACGCCACGAACTGGGATGCGCTGATCGAGGGCGGCAAGCACGGCGCCGCGATCGTTCCGGGCGACGCTAAGGCTTCGCTCCTGATGCAGTACGTGAGAGGCGAGCGGTCGCCGCAGATGCCATTGGGCGGGTCACTCAGCGCCGGCACCATAGCCGCGCTTTCGAATGCGATCGACCAGATGCAACCGCTGAAGACCCTTACCAAGAAACGCGACCCGCATCTTGATTGGGTCTTGCGAAAGGCCACGGCGCCCGCGCTGCCCGCCGTTCGCGACGCTTCCTGGATTGTGAATCCGATCGACGCGTTCATCCTCTCCAAGCTCGAAGCACGCGGGCTGCAGCCGGCTCCGGCGGCGGGTAAACGCTCATTATTGCGGCGCGTCTATTTTGATCTCGAGGGCGTACCGCCCACTCTCGCGGAGGCCGATGAATTCTTGCGCGACTCCTCGCCCAACGCATATGAGAAGCTGATCGACCGGCTTCTCGGCGATTCGCGCTACGGCGAACGCTGGGCGCGGCATTGGCTGGACCTCGCACGCTTTGCGGAGACCGATGGTTTTGCCATCGATGGCGAACGCCCCACCGCGTGGCGTTACCGCGACTACGTGATCCGCTCCCTGAACCAGGACAAGCCGTACGACGAGTTCGTCAAGGAACAACTCGCCGGCGACGAGCTTCCAGGCGGCGATCGCTCCGAGAAGCTCATCGCTCTCGGTTTCCTGCGCATGGGCACGTGGGAAGCGGATGCAAATTTCAAAACACAATTGCGCCAGGATGTTCTGAACGAATTGACGGGCACCGTGGGGCAGGTGTTCCTTGGCTTCACGGTCGGATGCGCACGCTGCCACGACCACAAATATGATCCGATCCCGCAAAGAGATTTTTATCGCTTGCAGGCCTTCTTCGCTCCGATGCGCTTTGAAGACCGGCCTGCGCCTTTCGTGGAGGCTGAACACCCGCGCGAGATGAAAGCCGAATTGCGCCGTTTCGAAGACGAATCGGAAGCGGCTGCCGCGGCGCTCAAAAAGTTCGAACAGGACATGAAGGCGAAGTTCATTGCGGCCAAGAACCTTACGGCCGGCGACAAGGAGGCCAATCAGTACATCGCTTCTTTGAAGAACGACCGCGACCCCGTCTTTACGGCCCAAGACCGAACGGCGTGGCGAGAGGCTTCCAACGACGCGCGCCGGACTCAGGACAGCATTGGCCGCTATCGCCCCATCGCGTACGCAGCCGCTGATGTCGCGCCGCCTCATGTACCGGAGCTTGCCTCCACCTACGTGCTGGCCGGTGGTGAATTGTCCAGCCGCGGCGAAAAAGTGGAACCTGGATTCCCGCAGGCGATCGCGGGAAATTCCGAAAACGCAAAGATTCCTTTCGCCGGTGGAAGCTCCGGACGCCGCACCGCGCTCGCGGAATGGATCGCCTCAGCGGAGAATCCACTGACCGCGCGCGTAGTTGTCAATCGGCTCTGGCTGCACCACTTCGGCCAAGGCCTTGTTCGCACGCCAAGCGACTTCGGCATCAACGGTGACCGCCCGACGCACCCCGAACTACTGGACTACCTGGCGACGCAACTGGTCGAGAAGAAGTGGAGCCTGAAGGCGATTCACAAGATGATGCTCCTGTCCAACGCGTATCGTCAGTCGACCGCTCACCCGCAGTTTGCCAAGCAGTCGGAAACGGATCCAAACAACGAGCTGCTGTGGCGCATGAATTGGGTTCGGCTCGAAGGTGAGACCATTCGCGACTCGATTCTTGCCGCAAGCGGACAGCTGCAGCCCTCCGATGGCGGCCCCGGCGTATTTGTCAACATCCCAGATGACGTGGCCCAGGGCTTTGAATTCTTCAAGTGGTTTCCTTCCGAGCCGAAGAAACAATTGCGGCGTACGATCTACACATTCCAGCGCCGCTCCGTGATGAACCCGATGATTGAAGTGTTTGACGGAGCAAACATGAGCGAAGTATGTTCGCGGCGCAGTTCGACCGTCGTGCCGACCCAATCGTTCTCGCTTCTGAACTCCGAATTCACCCGCAGCGCGTCGAGGCGCTTTGCGCAACGCGTCATCGAGCTTGCCGGCACCGATGCGGATAAGGCTGTGGATACCGCATTTCAGCTCACACTGAGCCGGCCTGCTACGGACGCCGAACGCGCCAAATTCCACGCTTCCGCCGCCGGAAAGCCGCTCAGCGAATCAATTGAGCGCCTCGGCGTGGTGCTCTTCAACGTCAACGAATTTATCTACCTGGATTAGCGATGAACCACGACCTGGCGCGACGGCGCTTCCTCTACCAAAGCCTCACCGGCGTGGGCGGCATTGCGCTCATGGACCTGCTGGCGCGGGAGCTAAAAGCCGCGCCCAATGCCGGCAGCCCGCTGCAACCGAAGGCTCCGCACCACGCGACGAAAGCAAAGTCGTGCATATTCCTCTCCATGCTCGGCGGCGTCAGCCAGATGGATAGCTTCGATCCCAAACCGGCGCTCGACAAATTCGACAACACCGTAATGGACTGGAGCAAGGAAAAGAACACCGATCAGCCAAACCTCTTTGCCAAGCCGCGTCTCATCCTGCGAAGCCCGTTCCCATTCAAAAAGTATGGACAATGTGGGCGCGACGTTTCAAGCCTGTTTCCCCACATGGCCGAATGCGTCGACGACTTGGCCTTCGTACGGTCGATTCAGACCGAGAACGGCAATCATCCGGCAGCCGTGTTCCTAATGAACACCGGCGCCGTAATTCCCGGAAAACCGTCAATGGGCGCCTGGACGACGTACGGCCTTGGCACCGAAAATCAGAACCTTCCGGCTTTTGTCGTGCTTCCCGATTTTCGCTCCCTGCCGTTCAGCGGATCGCAGCAATGGGGGCCCGGTTTTCTTCCCGCCAGTTATCAAGGAACGGTGCTGCGTTGGAAGGGCGACCCGATTCTCGACCTCAAACCGCCGGCCGGTCTGGGAGCGGAAGCGCAGGGTGCCGAAATGGACCTGCTTCGCTCCTTTAATGCCGGACACGCGCAAGCCCATACAACCAATCCCGATCTGCAAGCGCGCATGGATGCGTATGAACTTGCGTATCGAATGCAAGCCGAGGTTCCAGGCGCGCTCGATATCACCGGCGAATCGCAGGACACACTGGAGATGTACGGCTTGAACGACCCGGTCACGGAGTCCTTCGGCAAGCGGTGCCTGATGGCGCGCAAACTTGTGGAGAAGGGCGTTCGTTTCATCCAACTCTATACGCCGAGCCAGTCCTGGGACGGGCATACCGGCATTGTGAAGAATCACACGAAAAACGCGTCGGAGACCGATAAGCCGACCGCCGCGCTAATCAAAGACCTGAAGCGTCGCGGACTGCTCGACTCGACGCTATTGCTCTGGATGGGCGAGTTCGGCCGCACGCCCGACAATCCCGCCGAAATGCGTGACAATCCCGGCCGCGACCACAATACCCGCGCCATGACCATCTGGTTTGCCGGCACCGGCATCAAACCCGGCACGCTAGTGGGCGCAACCGACGAACTGGGGTTCAAGGCTGTGGAAGACATCTACCGCATGCGCGACGTCCACGCAACCGTGCTGCACCTGATGGGATTGAACGATCTTCGACTGACCTATTACAGCGCCGGCCGTAATCAACGCCTGACCGACACAGGCGGAACGGTCATCAAGCAGGTGCTCGCCTGAAGCCCGGTGCTCGCCTGAGGCCCGGCACTCGCCTGAGGCCCGGCGCTCGCACGAGGCCCGGCGCTCGCACGAGGCCCGGCGCTCGCACGAGGCCGTTCGCGCCTTCGGAGCAGAATGTCCGTTTTTTCCAATACAGATTTCGGGCACGAATCGTAGAGTGATCTCATGCGATTTCTACTTCTCTTCACCGCCGCCGCTCTCGCTTCCGCGCAAAACGATATCACTCAACTCTCCTGGCTTGCCGGCTGTTGGGAGATGCGCCCGTCTCCCGGTTTGTCCATTGAGGAGCAATGGACCAAACCCGCCGGCAATACGCTCCTGGGCATGGGTCGAACAATCAAAGGTGGAAAGACCGTCTTCAGCGAGTTTCTTCGCATTTCCTTCGTGAACGGGCGGCTGGTTTATACGGCGCGCATCGGCACGAATGGCGTAACGGAATTTCCATTGCTGCGGATGACGGCGGAAGAGATTGTGTTCGAGAATCCAGCTCACGATTTTCCGCAGCGTATCCTCTACCGGAAGAACGGCCCCAACCTCACCGCGCGCATCGAGGGCATGGAAAAGGACAAGGCGCGCTACGAGGAGTTCCCCTACACCCGAACGAGGTGCGAGTGAAGGCGCGCGCGTGCGCGAGTGGTCATGCCTCGACAGGTCCCCAAAGTAGCGCTGCGGGTTCAAATCTGCTTTAATAACAAGAGTGCGTCCCGTTACGGGAACGTCACGAAGGATCCCCCCTCATGAGTCATGCGTTGCTGGCGAAAGCCACAGAGAAATTACTGCGCAAGGACATGCCGGAGTTTCGCATCGGCGACACCATTCGCGTGCAAGTAAAGATCAGAGAAGGCGAAAAAGAGCGTCCGCCGGCGTTTGAAGACACGATCATCGCGGTAACCCGCAGAGGCGCCCCCAAGACCCTCACTGGCACCAACATCAGCCTCGTGACCGGCGC
>CAYUZM010000258.1:0-573 GCA_964449665.1 uncultured Solibacteraceae bacterium | reverse complement strand
GGCAAAGTGGGCCGCGCAAACTTGTACTACGCGCGCAACCTTGGCGACACAGCCGCCCGCCGCCGCGAACGCGAGTAAGTCATAGGCGAACCGGTGGGCACAGCACGGGACCTCCGGCAAGCACCGGTTAGGCTGCAGCTCCATATACGAACCGAGAGGCCGGCAACAGGGGCCTCAATTCATTGCCGGCCTCGATGAGGCGGGCCGAGGTTGTCTGTTCGGCGACGTTTACGCGGCCGCCGTCATACTGCCCTTCCCCATACCCATTCGCGGTTTGAACGACAGCAAGAAACTCACGCCCGAACAGCGTGAAACACTCGCCTCTCGAATCCGCGAACGGGCCATCGCTTTTGCAATCGCTACGGCAACCGCTGAAGAGATCGACCGCATCAACATCTACCAGGCTTCCCGGCTGGCGATGAAGAGAGCGATCGAGGCATTGCGCGTCATACCGGATTTCCTGCTGGTGGACGCACTCAGACTGGACACGCTCACGCCACAGCTATCGCTGATCCATGGTGACGAGTTGAGCCTGTCTATCGCTGCCGCCTCCATCCTCGCTAAGACTGAACG
>CAYUZM010000257.1:0-7289 GCA_964449665.1 uncultured Solibacteraceae bacterium | reverse complement strand
GTTACGGAGGGCGAGATCCATGATCTTGCAGATCTTTTTGGCGTTGGTTTCCGAGAGCGAGCCGCCGAAGACGGTGAAGTCCTGGGCGTAGACGTAGGCGAGGCGGCCGTGAATGAGGCCGTAGCCGGTGATGAAGCCGTCGCCGTCGATGACCTGCTCGTTCATTCCGAAGTCCTGGCAGCGGTGGCGGACGAGGGCGTCCATCTCTTCGAAGGAGCCTTCGTCGAGGAGGAGTTCGATGCGTTCGCGGGCGGTGAGTTTGCCTTCGGCGTGTTGGCGGGCGGCGCGTTCGGGTCCTCCGCCGGCAAGAGCGGCGGCTTTGCGGCGCAGGACCTCATCCATGCGGTCGATCATGAGATGAAGCGTAGCAGAGGGGAGGGGGGAATCATTGTGAAGCAGCAGCGGCATGATGACGCCGAGGACTCATTACCCTGGTAATCTAAAACCATGGCGATTGCACAATCCAGAGTTACCGCACAGGGACAGATTTCGGTTCCCGCGAATGTACGCCGGAGGTTGGGGATCAAGCCAGGGTCGGTATTGGAGTGGGTGGACGAAGGTGGGAAGGTCGTGGTACGGCGTGTGGGGCGGTATAGCTCTGAGGACATTCACGCGGCCGTATTCGAAGGAGAGCACCCCAGAAAGCGGAGCATCGAGGACATGAAGGAGGGCATTCGGCGGTACACACGGAGAAAGTATGCGCGCGATTGACACAAACGTTCTGGTCAGACTGATTGCCCGGGACGACGGGCGGCAGTGGGCCGCGGCGGAAGAGTTCATCGAAGGAGGCGCGTGGGTTTCCGTGGTAGTCCTCGTCGAGGCAATTTGGGTCTTGGACAGCGTATATGAGCTGAAATCGCATGCGTTGGCGCAGGCGGTTGAGATGTTGATCGACCACCGCGACCTGGTGATTCAGGAAGCCGAGGCCGTGGCGGCGGCGCTTATGTTATTTCGAAAGAAGCCGGCACTCGGATTCTCGGACTGCCTGATCGTCGAACTGGCTCGGCGAGCTGGGCATGGCCCAGTGGGTACTTTTGACCGGGGACTAGGAAAGGTTGAGGGAGCGGAGAGAATTTAGGCGAGGGCGCTACGATTTGCCCGGTTCACCGCCCCAGTCTCGCGGGTCGATGTCGGCGATGGATTGGGAGAAGGTCCAGGCGTGACCGGCAAAGTCTTCGACGGTGTATTGGCGTTCGCCGTAGGGGTAATCGGTGGGCGGAGAGAGGATGCGTGCGCCAGAGCGGAGGGAGCGAGCGTGGTGAGCATCGGCGTCTTCGACGCGGATCATGAGGGAGTGGGCGGGCGGCGGCGCGCCGGGGCGCTGTTCGACGATAACGAGAGCGCCGTCGCCGACGTTCAGTTGAGCGCGGTGGTTGGGGATGCGGAGGCGGACGGTGAAACCGAAGTGGGCGCAGAGCCAGTCCGCGGCGGCGTTCACATCGGGGTAGGCCAGTTCCGGAATGACCGTGGCACGGGGTATGGAGCGGTTGTGTAGCATGGGTTCTTCAGCCGCAGCCGAGCGCGAACCGAAGCGCCGCACAGACTTCACTCATGCGCCGCGCATTCAGCCGGGCGACGCGCTTTCCCAGCCGTGCTCGCGTGATCGTGACCACGTTATGCAGGTTCACCGCACATTGCCCTTTCATACCATCTTCCATGCCGAGGATCACTTCCGACGGAACTCCCCGGACCGTGGAGGTGACCGGGGCAACGGTCACAGTCAAAAGGTGCGAAAGCGAACTATCGCGAGTGAGGACAAGAACCGGGCGCTGTTTGTCCGGCGGGGCGGAACGAAAAAGGTACACGTCACCACGTTCTACTCTTCCGGCCATACCGCGGCATCCTCCCAGACTGGAAACTCTTCGATACGCTGCGGCTGTGTTTCGTAGCCACGCCGCTCACGTTCTTCCAGGGTTAAGACATGGAGACGCCTGAGATGTTCCTGCAGTGCTTGCCGGATCAACGCCGAGCGGTTCACCTTCTGACGCCTGGCGGCGACATCGGCGGCTTTGAGCAACTTGGCATCGATGAGAACTGGCCTAAAAAAACGCGCTCACCGGGAGGACCGAGACCAGGCACGCCCTACCGCCCGGCCACTACGTAACCCGCGCGGGCGCGCACTTCGGCCTTTTTCAGGCGGGCGCGGGCAGCGGGCGCGAGGCGGACTTCGATCTTGTGAAATCCCGGCGCGGCGGCTTCGGGGGCGCGGTAGTGAAGACTGTAGCGCGTGCGGATGCGTTCGATCATTTCGCGGAGGCCTTCGCCGGACTTGCCGGCTTCGATCACTTCGCCGCCGGATTCGCGAGCGAGTTTGAAGACATCGGCGGGGGAGAAGTCGGGATTGGCGAACGAGGATTTCTTCGCGTCGGGCGGCTTTGCGCCGGAAGGGACGATGGCGTTGAGGACGGTGTCGGACGAGTAGAGCGCTTCAAGTGCCTGCTGGTCGGGCGATTGGTAGTTAATCGAGTCGTTATCGGTGAGGACGATGAGGGCGCGGCGGCCGGGCTGGTTCGCGGCCTTTTCGCGGATGTAAGCTGCGGCTTCGACGATGGCGGGATTGAGGAGCGTTCCCGCGCCGACCTCCTTTTCAAATCGCGCGGCTCCGACGGCGGCGGCGGCATCGCCCATGTCGCGCGTGAAGTCGACCTTGACGACCGAGGTGCGGCCAAAGGCGAAGACGGCTACCGAGTCGCCGGGCTTGAGTTGCGCGAGCGCCTGTTTCGACGCGGCGGCCATTTGATCGAGAAGCTTCTTCATGCTTCCGCTGACGTCGAGCAGGAGCACGAGATGCAGGGGCTCGGATTCACGGCCGAAGTATTCGATGGGGCGCGGCGCGCCCTGGTCGATCACTTCGAAGTCGTCTTTGGCGAGGTCGCCCACGACGCGGCGGCCTTCGATGACCTGCGCGTCGATGCGGACGATGGAGACGCCGGCGGTGAAGGTGGCGGGTTCGGGGTTTGGCTGCGTGGATGCGGGGGGCGGTTGCGTGGACGCGGGCGGCGGTTGGGAAGGCGTGGGTGGCTGCTGGGATGGCGTGGGCTGCGGGGTGGGCGCGGGGGGAAATTGAGCGCGGGCGGCGGAGAGGGCCAATACTAGGAGGAGCCCAGTTCGCATGAAGCACCTTGTTCTCGGCACGGCCGGCCACATCGACCATGGAAAATCCGCGTTGGTCCGCGCGTTGACGGGCATTGAGCCGGACCGTTGGGAGGAGGAGAAGCGCCGCGGCATCACGATCGACCTTGGATTCGCGCACCTGGATTTGAGCGTGCCGGGAAGCGCGGATTCGCTGCGAATTGCGTTCATCGATGTTCCTGGCCACGAGCGGTTCATCCGGAACATGCTCGCGGGCGCGGGCGGGATCGACGCGGTGGTGCTCGCCGTCGCCGCCGATGAATCCATCATGCCGCAAACGCGCGAGCACTTCGACATCTGCCGGTTGTTGGGCATCCGGCATGGCGTGGTGGCGCTGACCAAGTGCGACCTAGTGGGCGAGGACCTGGCGGGGCTGGTGCGTCTGGAGGTGGAGGAGTTCACACGGGGATCGTTTTTGGAAGGCGCGCCGGTGATTGACGTGAGCGCGAAGACCGGAGCGGGACTGGACGCGTTCAAGCAGGAGTTGCGCGCATTGGCGAAGCGTGTTCAGGGCAAGGACGAGGGGCGGCACCTGCGGCTGCCGGTGGACCGGTCCTTCACGTTGAAGGGTTTCGGGACGGTGGTGACGGGCACTCTCGTATCGGGGCGGCTGGATAGTGAACAGGAGGTGGAGGTGCATCCGCTGGGGCGCGTGCTGCGCGTGCGCGGGTTGCAGGTGCATGGCGAGAGCGCGGCGCGAGCAGTGGCGGGTCAGCGGACGGCGGTGAATCTGGCGGGCGTAGAAGCGGCGGAGTTGGACCGGGGCATGACGCTGGCCGAGCCGGGGGTGCTGCGGGCAACGACACGCGTGGATGCGGAGATTGAGTTGCTTCCGTCGGCGCGTGCGTTGAAGCATGGCGCGCCGATTCACTTTCACGCGTGGACATCGGAGACGGCGGCGAAGGTGCAACTGCTGGAGGCGAATGTGTTGCAGCCGGGTGCGCGGGCGATGGCGCGGCTTGTGCTGGAGCATCCGGTGCTGTTGTTGCCGGGGGACCGGTTCATATTGCGGACGTTTTCACCCGCGGTGACGGTGGCAGGGGGAGTGGTGGTGGGTATCGAGGGACCGGTGCGCATGAGACGTCCACAGTTGGCGAAGCGGACGGCGGCGCTGGCGTGTGCGACGGCGGTGGAGCGCGTGGATCTGCTGGTTCGGGAGTCGGCGTTTGGAATGCCGGCGGGAGATCTGGTGGCGAGGACCGGTTTGTTGCGTGAGGAGTTGCAGGGCGGGCCGTGGTTTGTGGACCGGGAATGGCTGGCGCAAAAGCGGACGGCCATGGAGAAGCTGCTGGCGGCGTTCCACAAGCAAAATCCGTTGCTACCGGGCATGCCGCTGGAGGAGGTGCGGTCGCGTGTGTTGGGCGACGCCCCGGCGTTCCTGATGGACCACGTGTTGCGCGACGCGCCGGGGCTGGTGGCCGAAAATGAGACGCTGCGGTTGCGGTCACACGCGGTGGCGTTTCGGGACGACGAAGCGGCGGCGGTTGAAAAAATTGAGACGGCGTTCGCGGCGGGAGCGCTAGCCGTTCCCGCAACCAACGAGGTGTTGGCGCAATGCGGCGTGGAGCGGGCGCGAGCGCGGGCGCTGCTGCAGTTGCTGCTGCGGCAGAGGCGGCTGATCAAAGTGAATGCCGACCTTGTTTATCACGCAGCGGCCATTGCGGGGCTGCGGTCGATGCTGGCGGAGAAGAAGGGCGCGCGGTTTTCCGTGACGGAGTTTAAGGAATGGACCGGGGTGAGCCGCAAATACGCGATTCCGCTGCTGGAGTATCTCGACCACGAACGCGTGACGCGGCGCGAGGGCGAAGCGCGGGTGGTGGTTTAGGCCATCAGCTTGCGGGCGCGTTCGAAGACGGCACGCAGCATGGGTTCAGTGAGGCGGCCGGTGGAGGTGTTCTGCTGGCTGGGGTGATAGGAGGAGATGAGCGCGGGCAGGCCGGCGCCGAGAGCGTGCACGCGGCCGTGCTCGAAGGGGAATTCGCTGGAGCGGACGAGCATGCCGTCGGCGCGCAGGGTGCCGAGGTAGTTGTCGAAGGCGATGCGGCCGAGGGCGACAACGACCCGAACGGCATTGAGGAGTGCAAGCTCGCGCCGGAGGAAAGTGCGGCACTGGCGGATCTCGTCGGTGGCGGGTTTGTTGTCGGGCGGGGCGCAGCGGGCCGAGGCGGTGATCCAGGCTTCGCGCAGTTCGAGGCCGTCGTTGCGCCAGTGGCTCTCGGGTTGGGAGGCAAAGCCGGTCTTGTGGAGCACGCCGTAGAGGAAGTCGCCCGATTTGTCGCCGGTGAACATGCGGCCGGTGCGGTTGGCGCCGTGCGCGCCGGGGGCGAGGCCGACGATGAGGAGTTTGGCCGAGGGGTCGCCGAAGGGGGGAACGGGTTTGCCCCAGTACTGCTGGTGGCGGTAGGCGCGGCGTTTCACGCGAGCGACCTCTTCACAGTGAGCGCGGAGGCGGGGGCAGCGGCCGCATTCGACGATGTCGGCTTCGAGGAGGCGCAGAGAATCGGCTGGGGGCTTTCCAGGCATTCATGCGCAGAGTAACATGAGGACCATGAAGCGACGGAATTTTGCAGGAGCGGTGGCGGCGGTGGCAGCCGCGGAGACTGCGCGGAGTGCGGCAATCGCCGCCGACACAAAAGAAGGCGCGGCGGCCAACGGCAAGCTGGCGGTGTTGGGCGGAGCGCCGGTGAGGACAGGCTCGTGGCCTTCGTGGCCGCGGTTCGATCAGGTGGAAGAGCAGGCGCTGCTGGGCGTGCTGCGTAGCGGGAAGTGGGGGCGCGGCAACGGCAAAGCCGTGGACCGGTTTGAAGCGGCCTACGCGAAGCTTACCGGCGCGCAGCATGTGATCGCGACGGCGAATGGAACGAGCGCGCTGATCGGGACGTTGGGCGCGCTGGGGATAGGCCCCGGCGATGAGGTGATTGTGCCGCCGTACACGTTCATCGCAACGGTGAATGCGGTGCTGCTGCACCATGCGCTGCCGGTGTTTGTGGACTCGGATTTGGAGTCGTTCCAGATGGACCCGGCGAAGATTGAAGCGAAGATCACGGCGCGGACGAAGGCGATCATGCCGGTGCACATGGCGGGTGGCGCGGCAAATTTGGACGAGATTCTGGCGATTGGGAAGCGGCGCAATGTGATGGTGATCGAAGACGCCTGCCAGGCTCATTTGGGCGAGTGGCGCGGGAGGAAAGTGGGGACGCATGGGACGGCGGGGTGCTTCAGTTTTCAGGCGTCGAAGAATCTGAACGCGGGCGAGGGGGGCGCGGTTTGTACGGACGATGCGGCGTTGGCGGAGCGGATTTTTGCGTATCACTCGAATAGCCGGGGCCGGGCGGTGGACGGCGGTGATTTTTCGTATCGCCAGACGGGGGCGAACCTGCGGTTGACCGAGTTTCAGGCGGCGCTGTTGACGGCGCAGATGAGCCGGTTGGAGGAGCAATCGAAGGTGCGCGAGTCGAACGCGGCGTATCTGACGACGCTGTTGCGGGAGATTCCGGGCGTGAAGCCAGTGAAGAATTATGCCGGGTGCACACGGAGCGCATGGCACCTGTACATGTTCCGCGTGGAAAAGGAAGCGTTCGCGGGCGTGGGGAAGGACGCCATTTTGAAGGCGCTGCGGGCCGAGGGGATTCCCGCTTCGGGCGGCTACAAACCGCTCAACAAGGAACCGTTCCTGGAGACGGCCTTCGCGACGCCGGGCTGGCGGGCGATCTATGGCGAGAAGGCGATGCGCGAATGGGCGGGGCGGAACGATTGTCCCGTGAACGACGTGCTATGTAGCCAGGGGGTGTGGTTGACGCAGACGATGCTGCTGGGCACGCGGCAGGACATGGAGCAGGTGGCGGCGGCGTTGCGAAAGGTGCAGGCGCAGGCAGGCGAGTTGCGGAAGGCGTAGCGCTACTTCGCGAGTTGCTGGCGCATGTTTTCGAGCGACTGCGAAAGCTCGCCGCCCCAGGCGGATTCGGGCTCGTCGTTCAATTCAAACTTCTCCACGCACTGCTGGAAGAGCGAGACCAGTTCGGGATCGCGCCAACCGCGGTGCACTTCGGCTTCCAGCGTGGCGAGCGCTTCCTCGCGGCTGAAGGCCGGTTTGTAGGGGCGGGCGGTGGTAATCGCTTCGTAGGTATGCGCTGTGTGGAGGACACGCGCACCACAGG
>CAYUZM010000256.1:0-7317 GCA_964449665.1 uncultured Solibacteraceae bacterium | reverse complement strand
ATGATGACCGGTCTGAGCAAGCAGTACTGTCCAACGAAGTCTCCTACGCGTTAACTTACTGCCACAATTGTGTGCGGCAGATCCCCCAGCGCACTGAGCACCCGTTTGCCGAGCCCGTGTACCTGGATTCGCTCCCCGCGGGGATTGACTGCCAAAGATGTCACGGGCCCGGCAGGAAGCACAGCGAACTGGCTGGCTCCGGCAAATCGACGCCTGATGCAATTCGCAAGGCGATCGTGAATCCGGCGCGCCTGAGCCGGGAGCGCCGTGAAGAGGTCTGCATCCAATGCCACCTCGAGACAACGAGTTTTCCGCTTCCGAATTCTCTGCCGCGCTATGATCGCGGACCTTTCGATTTTCAACCCGGCCAACCGCTCACCAACTACTGGCTGTTCTTCGACCATGCGCCGGGCACTGGGCGGGAAGACAAGTTCGAGATCGTGAACGCGGTCTACCGCATTCGCCGTTCGCGGTGCTTCCTGGAGAGCAAGGGCGCCTTGGAGTGCGCCACCTGCCACAATCCCCACGATGTGCCACGAGGAGCTAAAGCGGTGAAACACTATGACGATGCCTGCAGGAAGTGTCACGGCGACGACTTGACTCGCGCCGTGGAGGCAGGCAAGCACACGCGGTCGCCCGGCTGCGCGGGTTGCCACATGCCCAAACGGCGCACGGAAGATGTCGTGCATTCGCTGGCGACGGATCATCTGATTCAGCGGCACAAGCCCGCGGGCGATCTTCTTGCCGCCCGGCCGGAACGCCATGAGACGGGAGACAGCGCCTATCGCGGCGAGGTGGTTCTGTACTACCCGGCGGATTTGCCGCCGTCACCAACCAGGGAGTTATATACGGCCCTTGCGCAGGTAATCGACGGGAGCAATTTGGACAAGGGCATTGCACGGTTGGCGGGCGCCATTCAACGTTTCCCATTCGCGCGTGCTGAATTCCACTTTCAACTCGGCGAAGCGTTGCGCAATAGCGGCAGGACAGCGGAGGCGGTGGCGGTATACCGGGAAGCGGTCCGGCGCAACCCGCGGATGGTGGCTGCACAACAAAGCCTTGGGGTTGCGTTGCGCCGCGCCGGGCAGGTGGACGAGTCAGTGGACACTCTGCGGCGCGCGGCACAGCTTGCTCCGGGCAACGCCACGGTATGGCATGAGTTGGGCCTCGCCTATCATGCACAGGGCAAGACGGCCGCGGCCACAAAAGCATTCGAGCAGGCGATTGCTTTGGATGGCGATCTTCCCGAGCCTCACAGCAATCTCGGCATTGTGCTGCTCTCCTCCGGCGGCCGCCTGAGAGCCGAATCTGCTTTTCGCGAGGCGGTCCGGATTCAGCCGGACTACGCGGACGCACATGGCAACCTGGCAAACCTGCTTGCGGGGAAGGGAGATCTCGCGAACGCACGGCGCCATTTTGAGACCGCGTTGCGGTTCAAGCCAAAGGATGCCGCCGTCCGGTACAACTTTGCCGTGGCGCTGGGCAGAGCGCGCGATTTTGACGAGGCGCAACGGCAGTTGCAGGCGGCGCTTGAATCCGACCCCGCTCTGGCCGATGCGCACGAATTGCTGGCAAACCTGCTGATGGCACGGAATCAAGCCGCGGCCGCATTGCCGCACTACCGCGCTTGGGTAGAGTTGCAGCCGGCGTCGCCGCAAGCACAATTCGGTTTGGGATCGGCGTTGGCAATGACGGGCGACCGGGGGGCGGCGATTCCTTATTTGCGGAGGGCGGCTACTGGTGGGGACCCCTCCACACGAGACGCAGCGGCACGGTTGTTGCGCGAACTTGGTATTGTTCCCTAATTCAGAAGAAGGGCCGTTCCCGTGTCATCCACAGGCCGGCCCTTCGAATCCACGCTGATCTTCTCTTAGAAGGACAGACGGCCCGTGAACTGAATCTGCCGCGGCGTCCAGTAAGAGCTCTGGAGTTGTTGAATCCCGTCGGTCGCGTTGGGGTTCACGAGACCCTGGATATTGAACGCATTGAAGGCGTCCACATTGAACCGCAGTCTGACGCGCTCGGTGATCGTAAATTCCTTATAGAGCGAAAGGTTGGTCTGGAAGTTCTTTGGTCCCTGCAGAACGAAGGAGTTGTATGGATTGACTCCACTCCCCGATGAGCCGCCTGGGCCGGGTGCGTAGGCGACCGTCACCTGCTGGCCGTTGGCCAGTCTCTGGGAAACGTTGTTGTTTCCATAATTCGTAGCGCCGGGGGTGTTGTTGATGGGAGCCAGATACGGCACGTAGTCCGAAGGAACTCCCTGGACGCCGCGCGTGGCGGCATTGATGACGGTCGGGGCGAGGTAGCCGTTGAACCACATGTACGCGTCGCGGCACACGCCGGAACGGCAGTCCGTGACCGGAACCTTGTTTTTGTATTCTTTGACGGGGCTGGTTGCTCCCCAGTTGGTGTTTCCGACCTGGAATGCCTGCGACACGACCGTGCCGGTGAACGCAATCTGATAGCCACCAATGAGCGCGTCCAGGAAACGGTTGCTGTTCTTCAGGAAGCGGCGTCCCTTGCCGAACGGTACATCCACCAGCCCGTTGAACGACACGCGGTGCAGGGGAATTGCGGTGTCCTGACGGTAATTCTGCCAGCGGTTGAATTCGCGGCTCGGTTCGAACCTGGTGCCGACATCCATGCCTTCCGGAATCGCGCCCGGAGCATAAAGTTCAACAGGGTTTAGGACGTTATCGCGGAAAGTGTTGCCTCCCACGCGGAAGGCCCTCGAGTAAACGTAGAATGCCTGATATCCGAATCCACGCCGGTAGGGCCGTTGATAGTTGAACTGGAGAGCGCTGTCGTTGGAGAAACCGTACTTGGTGGATTGGGTGATGCCGCCCCACGTTGTGTTGTTGTAGGGCCGGTGCGCGACACTCGCCAGTGGCCCGGTGGGCAGTGTGGTCCCGGTTTTCGCCTGCCACACGTACGCCGTGGGCGCGTCGTTGATGAGGTAATTCTGATCGAGGTTTTCGCCGTGAGTGAACACATATGAGACGCGGAACACCGAACCATCCTTAAACGGCTGTTCGATGGTGAAGTTGGCTTCCTGCACTCTGGCCGGCGGGTAGTCCGCGCTGGCGACCGTGCCCGGGCTGATACCTGGCAGAAGCGCGGTGATGTTTTCGGTATTCACGACGTCGGCGGAATTCACGCCGGTGATCACCCTCAGCGGGTTGCGCAATAGAGAGTTCGGTAGGCCGTCCGGCGACTGCGCGGCGGCGGTATAGCTCTGCGAATAGGCTGCGGTGAAGGGATAACTTGCCGTCAGGTAGCGGATCGAGTTCCGGACCGGGACCGGATAAATGTATACGCCGTAACCGCCGCGAATAACGGTTCCGCCACGGCCGAACGACGGCATGTAGGCGAATCCGACGCGCGGCAGGAAGTTGGCATTGGCGCCGGCGATACCCCGCGACGGCATACCGCCCTGCTCCATGCTTTCGAACTTCACGCCCAGATTGGTGAGGTTGGTGATAATCGCGTTGGTGGTGAGCCCATTGCTCACGTAGTAATCCAGCGGGCGCGGCGTCGCCAGAGCATTGTTCTTAATGTCGAACGTGACCATGTAATCATTGGCGGCCCGAGGCGCGGGATGCGCTTCCCAGCGAAGTCCAAGGTTCAGGGTGAGGCGGGAGTTCAAGCGCCAGTTGTCTTGGAAGTACGTGTCATACTCCATGAGCGAACAGATATTGAACGGGGCGTTACGCCGCTGGCTGTAACTGGCAGCCGCTCCGAGGAAGAAGTCGGCGTTCGGATCGCCTGTATTTGCCCGAACGCCATAGTTCGCTCCGGTGGTCGGGTCGTAAATGCCCGTGGCTTGGTTGGTATACGTAACCTCATCCACCGAGCGGTCCGACAGGTAGGCGAAACGCTCGTGCCGGAACCGAAGGCCAAATGCGAGTTGGTGTTTGCCCCAAATCTTGTTCAGGTTTTCGTCGATCGTCGATACCCGCTGGCTCATGCCGTAGAACCACTGCGACCCGCCGTAGGGCATGAAAAGATTCGCGCCGATTGCGGGGAATCCGGGATTCCCCAGGTTGTTCGGCAGGCCAAACTGCTTTTCGAAGTTGAGCATCGACCGATCGGGCCCCTGCACATACATACGCTGCCACTGCATGCTGAGAATCGTCTCGGAGAAGAACGTCGGGGAGAAGGTCTTCGAGTAACCAAGCGCTCCGCTGATCGTCTGAACCGGGATGGCCTGGTAACCCGTGGAACCTTCTTTCAATTCGGAAGTCTCGATGTTTGCCGGCGAGGCGATCGGGTAGTTCCGCAAGGCCTGCTGTTGCTGCCGGATATCAGTAAAGCGGAAAAAGACGCGATTCTTCTCATCGAACACGTGGTCCAGCCGAACGGTATAGTTCGGTACCGTCTGGAAGAGAGGGTTTTCTCCGGTCAGGTTGAAATTGACCATCGGATTGTCCGCCGACGTCGGCGTGGGCGTAGCGGCGAGAAGCGTTTTCGCCAGCGGGCTGATACGCTGCACTGGGATCTGATTGTTGGAGAAAGGCAAGCGCGAGTATTGGTTTGCCTGGCTTTGCGTCGTGTTCGGATCGTACAGTTGCTGCATGACCCCTGCGTTGTTGATCAATCCGCTGAAGTCCCCATTCCGCATGGCCATTGTGGGCACCTTCATCAATTGCCGGGAGGCCGACCGCAGCGAGAAACGCTCATAGGCAACGAAAAAGAACGACCGGTTCCTGCCGTTATACACTTTAGGAATAAAAATTGGTCCGCCAACCGATCCACCGAATTCGTTGCGGATCAGTTTCGGGGCTATGAGGTCCGCCGGATCCTGCCTTGCCCTGGCGATCCCGAAATAGTTGTTGCGCGCCGTTTCGAAGAATGAACCGTGGACTTGATTAGTGCCCGACTTCGTAGTCAGAATCACCGTTGCCGGCGTGGCGAACTGAGCGCTGGAATTCAGCGTTTCGAATCGCATCTCCTGCACCGCGTCCGGATCGGGCAACGTCGACTGCGCCGTGTTACCGGCACTGCCGAAATTACGATTGGTCATCGGGGCGCCGTCCTGCGAATACTCCATCGCTTCGCCCATCAGGCCATTGACACGTGTGCCGTTCCCTTCCATCCCAGGGACCGTGTTCTGAGCCAAGCCAAGCACATTTCGCCCGTTCTGAGGAAGTTGGGCGATGCGGGCGGCGTCGAGCTGCGTATTCACGGTTCCGCTGTCGTAAGTCGCGAGCTGAATCGTCTCCCCGCTCACCGTGATTTTTTCCGATACTTCGCCAACCGTCAATTGGCGGTTCAGAACCAGCACCTGTCCGTTTTGGAGCGTAACGCTATTCTCGGACGTCTTCATGCCGGGGGCACCAAAAGTCACCTTGTAGGCGCCTGCGGTTAAACCCTTGATCGCATAGAAGCCGTCTGCGTTTGACGTTGTTTCTATGGCAACGCCAGTCGCCTGATTAAGCGCCTGAATGGAGGCGGCTGGAATCGCGGACGCCGTTGCGTCCTGGACGGTCCCTTGGATGGTACCGGCACCGCTCTGTGCTAGTAAGTGGGCCGGTGTACATAGCCCAGCGAACAGTGCCGCTAATCCCACAGTAATTTTCGCACGTTGAATCATCGACTTACCTCAGAATCTGGAGATCGCACACCCCGGACCTGAGACGGGCCGAGCTTACATACTTCGGCATATTTAATGGTTCCTAGGTCCCCAGTCCACACCTGTCAGCGCGGGATGTCGGAAGCATTGTATACGATAGCGTTGCGGAGGACAACAGCGTTCTGCGTTGGCGATAAAGGCCTTGCTTGAGCCGCGCGGCGAGGATTGCGCCAAGTCCAGGGCGCCGAAGTAGTGAGCCAGTTTCCGTAGCGATTACCCCAAGCGATGGAGTGCTTCGAAGCCAGCGTTGACGGCTTGTTGAGTTACCCGTAGCCGTACCGCGAGCGCATGTCGTACTGAGAGCCAGCCATTTTGCGCGTTTGGCGTTTCCCCGTTTCGGGCCGAGGCTCGCTCACAAGGCCTCCCAGTCTTAAGTACCCGTGATAGACTCGCGAGGGAGAATCTCCTCAAGCATGGCCGCTTCTGTTGCGATCCGTCGTACTGCGAAGGCGCCGATATCGCTGGGCTTTAGCCTAATCCTGTGCTTGGCCTCGCCTTTGCGCGCGCTCGCCGTTGATCATGATGCGCTCAAGGCCGAGGCCGAGGAGTTCTTTCGTGGCCGAGTAACACCGTTTATCACAACCTATTGCTTGCCTTGCCACCAGAACAGGCGCCCGACGCGGGCGGGAGTGAATTTCTCACCTGCGCTCAAGGCTCCCGGTCACGCTGCCTTCACCGAACAGTGGAAGAAAGCGGCCGCCCGAGTGAAGGCGCATGACATGCCGCCCAAAGGTGCGCCCCAGCCGGACGATGCCGATCGCCGAATGTTCGCCGGTTGGCTTGCGAAGCTGAAGTATCTCAGCCAGAAGGATCCGGGAACGTTCGTCATCCGGCGGTTGACCAAGACCGAATACGGCAATACGCTGCAGGCGCTGTTCGGCGTCGAGCCGTCGATTGCCGATGGACTGCCGGATGAAGTCAGCGGCGCGGGGTACCTCAATTCGCTCTCGCCCCTGCAACTCGAGCAGTATCTAACGATCGCCGACAAGGTGTTGCGCCGGATCGTTGCGCCGAAAGGCGCCCCGCCGACCGCAATTCAGAAACGGTTGTTCGGCGGTCCCGCTGCGTCGAAGACCAACCAGCGGGTCGCGGCGCGGGAAGTTGCCCGGTCTCTTGCCCGGAAAGCCTACCGCCGGCCACCGGCTGAGGCGGAGTTGGATGTCCTGATGGCGACGTTCGATCTTGCAAGGCGTAACAACCTGGCCTTCGAGCCTGCGCTCCACTTGATGCTGAAGGCCATCCTCGTTTCTCCTCAGTTCCTATTCATCACTCCGGCTGGAGAAGCCGAGTCGAGTACTGGGATCGTCCCGCTGGACGACCATCAACTCGCTTCGCGCTTGTCTTATCTGTTATGGGCAACGATGCCGGACGACGAACTGATGTCGCTGGCCGATCGCGGGAAACTGCATGAGCCGGCGGTCCTGAAGGCGCAGGCAAAACGTCTGCTCGACGATCGCCGTTCCCGGGCCTTGTTTGACGGTTTCGGCGCACAATGGCTGGGCGTCGGCGGTTTGAAGCGCCAGGTCTTCGATTCGGCGATATTTCCGCAAATGACCTCAGAGATGCGCCAGGCGATGTACACCGAAGTCCGCCTGTTTTTCGAGAGCATCGTCCGTGACAACGAAAGCGTCATCCGTTTCGTTGATGGCGATTACACCTATCTCAATGGAACCCTGGCTGCG
>CAYUZM010000255.1:0-7335 GCA_964449665.1 uncultured Solibacteraceae bacterium | reverse complement strand
GCGTTGATGGCCGACAACACCACGGATACCGGGATCGTCAGCGCGAACTGCTTGTACAACTGTCCGGTGATGCCCGACAGGAAAGCGACCGGCACAAACACGGCGACGAGGATGAGCGCAATCGCCACGACGGCACCCGAAACCTCTTCCATCGCCCGCAACGACGCCGCATAGGGAGTCATTCCCTGTTGAATGTGATGCTCGACGGCTTCGACCACAACAATCGCGTCGTCGACCACGATTCCGATTGCCAGCACAAGTCCGAACAGCGTCAGTACGTTCACCGTGAACCCAAGCATGGGGAAGAACATGAACGCGCCGACGAGCGACACAGGCACCGTGATCAACGGAATCAGCGTCGCCCGCCAGCTTTGGAGGAAGAGGAACACCACGAGGATAACCAGCACGATCGCTTCAATTAGCGTGTGCATCACCTCGTTGATCGAGGCGCGGATGAAGTTCGTCGCGTCGTAAAGAATGCGGTAGCGTACGCCCTTGGGGAACGTCGCCGAGGCCAGCTTCATCTCCTCCTGTACACGGTTCACCACCTCCACCGCGTTGGTGCCCGGCAATTGGAAGATGAGCATGTTCACGGCTTCGCGCCCGTTCACGCGCGTGAAACCAGAGTAGTCGAACGCGCCCAACTCCACGCGCGCCACGTCGCGCACGCGCACCACGGAGCCGTCGGTATTCGACCTGAGAATGATGTTTTGAAACTCCTCGGGATCTTTCAACCGGCCCGCCGTGCGGATCGTATATTCGATCTCCTGCCCCTTGGGCGCGGGTGATTGTCCAACGCGGCCCGCCGCCGCCTGCACGTTCTGCTCGCGAATGGCGCCGATCACGTCGGTCGTCGTGAGGCCCAGCTTGAACATGGCGTCGGGCCTCAGCCACACGCGCATGCCGTACTCGCGCTCGCCGGGAAGTTGCACGTCGCCGACGCCGTAGATGCGCGACAGGCGGTCGCGCACGTTGATCTTCGAATAGTTGGAAAGAAATAGTTGGTCGTAGGAGTTGTCCGGCGATTCGATCGCCATGGCAAGCAGCAGCGAGGTCGATTGCTTGCGCACGCTGATGCCCTGGCGCCGCACCTCGTCCGGCAATTGCGGCTCGGCCAGCGCCACGCGGTTCTGCACCTGCACGGCGGCAATGTCCAGATCGGTTCCCACTTCGAAGGTGACGGTGACCGTCAAGCGGCCGTCGTTGGTCGCCTTTGACTCGAAGTAGAGCATGTTCTCCACGCCGTTGAGCTGCTGTTCGATCGGCGCCGCGACGGTCTCTTCCACCACCTCGGCGCTCGCGCCAAGATACTGCGCCGTCACGCGCACGGTGGGCGGCGTGATCTCGGGATATCGGTCGATGGGCAGGCCCATCAGCGTGACGAAGCCAACAAGCGTGATGACGATGGCGAGCACGCTGGCAAATACGGGACGGTTGATGAAGAAGGTCGAGATCATGGCGGCGTCCCCTTACTTTGCGTCCGGCTCGGTTTCGGCCACGATTTTGGGCGTCACCTGCGAACCGGGGAAAGCCTTCTGCAAACCATCGATGATCACGCGGTCTCCCGGCGAGAGGCCCTTCTCGATCACCCACATGGCGCCGACGCGGTCCGTCGCGGTGACGGTGCGCGCAACGACGCGATCGTCCTTGTCGAGCAGCATCAACTGCCGCAATCCCTGAAGTTCCTGCACCGCCCGTTGCGGCACCACGAAAACGCCGTCCTTCGTGCCGGTGCGAAAGCGTACGCGGCTGAACTGGCCCGGCAGCAGGATGCGAGTTGGATTCGGGAAGTCGCCGATCAGTTTGAGCGTGCCTGTCTGCACGTTCACCGCGCGGTCGGCATAACGGTACGTCCCTTTGTGTGGATACACGGTGCCGTCGGCGAGAATCAGTTCGAATGGCGCGATCGGGACGGTCTTTCCCGTGCTTCGCTGCGACTCGATCTGCTTCCGCATGTAGTCGAGATAGTCGCGCTCGGTGACCGTAAACTCGACATAGATGGGATCGAGCGGGCTGATCAGCGTGAGCGGCTCAGGCGAATTGGCCGACGCCAGGCCACCGATTTGAATCTTCGTCTCGCCAATGCGGCCGGCCGTGGGCGCCTTGATCTCGGTGAAGCCCAGGTTCAGTTCGGCCAGTTGAAGCGCGGCCTTCGCGGAGAGAATGGCGGCTTCGGCCTGTTGAATCTGCGTCTTTTGCGTAAGGCGCAACTGATTCACATTCGCTTCGCGGGCGCGATAGTTGTTCTGCGCCACGCGGCCGTTGGCGAGAACCGCATCGAGATCCTGCTCCGGCAATGCCTTCTCCGCCACCAGTGGGCGGACGCGCGAGACATCCTGCTCAGCTTTGATCAACGACGCTTCGGCCTGCGCCAGCTCCGATTCGGCGCGCAGCACCTCTACACCCTCGCGCGCGAAAATAAGCTGCGCTTCGGCACGCGCCAACTCCGCGGCGGCCTTCTGCACGTCGGCGCGATAGGTGCGCTGATCGATCACATAAAGCAATTGCCCTTCGGAGACGAAGTCGCCGGGCCGGAAGAGCCATTTGTCGATATAACCATTCACGCGCGAATTCACTTGCACGGTGTTCAAGGCGAACGTCGCGCCGATGAACTCCTGAAAAATGGGAACCGATTTGGGTTGCGCAACCACGGCGGTAACAGGGAATTTGGGCGGCCCTTGTTGCGCCTGCGCGGAGTTTTCTCCACTACCGCATGAGCTCAGAAACAATGTTGCGCATGCGATTAGAAACACGACAAGCCGGAAGCTTTTGGCAGACACGTTGGCAGTATGGACCATCTATCCGCATTGGATGCAGCCCCATTCGACATAGTCGCGAAATACCACAATTGGGTAATCGGGCCTATCCGCGAATGGGTCTACCGAGGAACGCCGGAGCCTCAAGGCGAGCCCCTCTATACCCCGGCACCTTTCCAAATTTTTCGCCGGAAGAATCGAGATCTTCCCATGAGTTACGAGCCTCGGCGATCTCCTCGGCGGTTCGCGCGACGAAATTCCACCACATCAGAATCGTCTCGCCAAAGGGCTCTCCGCCAACGAGGATGAGTCGCGCTCCCCCGGCGCTGGAAATGACAATCTCGTGACGCCCTGTGCCGAGATAGTAGAGCGTATCGAGCACGACGTGCACTCCCATGACGGCGGCATCGCCTGAAGCCAGCAGCACGCCATGCTCGTAACCCGGGCGCAACTCCACGCACGCGCGGGCACCGGCGTCAACCAGGATCTCGGCGCCGAGACCGGGGCTGAACTGCCTTCCAGGCGAAACCGCCCCCGCGAATTCGCCCATAATGACAGTCACGCGGCCGCCAGGGCAGTCCACAACAGGCAGCTCGGTCGTGCACTGGTAGTGTGGCGCGGCAGCGCGGCTCTCTTCCGGTAGCGCAGCCCACAGTTGCACGCCGTCCAGTTTGCCCGAATTGGCTGGCGGCGTCTCTTCCGTGTGCGCAATTCCGCGGCCGGCCGTCATCAGGCTCAACTGTCCCGGACGCACCAGGCACTCGCTTCCGAGGCTGTCGTTGTGCACAACTTCGCCCGACAACAACCACGTCACCGTTTGCAGACCGATGTGGGGGTGCGGGGCCACGTCCATCGGTTTTTCCTCGCCGAATGTCACCGGACCGAAGCGGTCAAAGAAGCACCACGGACCGATCAAACGCCTCCCGCGCACGGGCAGCACACGATGCACTTCAATCGCGCCCAGTCGTACGTCGCGAGCGGGAAGCGCCTCAATCTCCGCCCCGCCGCCCGCGACCGCGCGGCACTCCTCGGCTTCCCCCGCCGTGGACAGGTTGCTCATGGCCTCATCATAGAAGAAACACGCCGCGGGTAAGCGCGATGGTGACGGCGTGCGTCCGGTCGTTGGCCGAGAGTTTGCTCAGAATGTTCTTCATGTGCATGCGCACGGTCTCGTCGGCAATGCTGAGGTGCCCCGCCACTTGCTTGTTCCGGTTGCCTTGCGCCACCAGGCGCAACACCTGAACCTCGCGCGGCGTAAGAGACTCGTCGCCAAGGTGTTCGGCCAGCGTTGTGGCGACTTGCCGCGGAATCGCCTTGCGCCCGGCGTGAACCTGGCGAATCGCGTCCAGCAGTTCGCAGTTCGGCATGCCTTTCAACACAACGCCCTTCACTCCCGCCTCCAAGGCCCGCAGCAGATGCACGTCGCCGCGCGCGCCCGTAATCGCCACAATCTTTGCCGGCGGGAATTCGGTGAGAATGCGGCTGGCTAACTCTTCGCCGCTCGTGTCCGGCAGGTGCAGGTCCAGCGTGACCACATCCGGACGGTACTCGCGCATTCGCCTCATTGCTTCCGCTCCGCTGGAAGCCTCGGCGACAACCATCATTCCCGATTGCTTGTTGATGACCGAGGCGAGCCCCACGCGAACCAGCGGTTGCTCGTCCACGGTGAGTACGCGAATGCATGCATGCTTGGGCGCCGCGTTCCATTGGAACTCGATCGCCGGTTCCGAAGTGCGATGCAGAGGAGATGCCAGAGTTGCCATGCATTGCATTGTGCGGGAACCGCGCGGCTCCTACATCACGAAATGGTACGGATTGCGGATAACGCGATCGTGGTATCGCCCGCTACAACTCGTGGGATCGGGCCGGACGTGGAATCACGATTTCGCGGCGGCCAAACAAACGCGCATCGACGGAGTACGCCCCCGGCCCCAGAAAGACGACGGCGGTCGAGTCGATGATGAAAAAGATCGCCGGCGTGGCGGCGTCAAATAGGTTGGGCGTTGGCTGCGGGCACCAGGCAAGCGCGATCGCGGCCGCGCCCATGGCGGCAAGCGCTCCGGCAAGCGGCGTCAGAAATCCGGCGATCAACAACGCGCCCACAACCAGCGCGGCCACACCAAGCAGCCATGCTTGCGCTCCTGTCTCACCGCCTGACATATAGTGCGCGCCTTGAAGGACTGCCGCCACCCCGGCCGCGCCCCGCAACAGAAGCAACCCCGCGCCGGGCCAGCCACCTGGAAACGTGGAAAACAACCGTTGCAGCGCATCCCTCCTTGACCAATTGCGAGATGCTTCGATCGCACCTGAGTGTAGAGTACGCGCATGCGGCGCAATGTGAATCCCCAAAGGCCGGAATACTTGGATACCACGATCGAGTTAGCCTCTGCCGCGCCCTCGATGATCAAAGATGAATGATTCCGCGGCGTACGGCGATCGCGACCGCTTGCGTGCGATCGCTTGCCCCGAGTTTCTCCATGATGTGCTTCACGTGCACCTTCACGGTTTCCTCGGAGATGAACAGGCGTTCGGCGATGTCCTTGTTTCGGTTCCCGCCCGCCAGATGGCGCAGCACGCCAATCTCGCGCTCGGTGAGCGATTCGTCGCTCAGGTGCTCGGCCAGTTGCGCGGCAACCTCGGCCGGAACGCGCTTCTTGCCCGCATGCACCTGGCGGATGGCGTCCACAAGTTCATCGGGCGGCATGCTCTTCAGCAGATAACCGCGCGCCCCCGCTTGCAGCGCGCGCTGAATCTCCACATCGCCTTCAAACGTGGTGAGCATGATCACGCGCGCATCGGGTTGCTCGTTGCGTATGGAAATCAAGGCGTCGATGCCGCTCATGTCGGGCAGGCGCAAGTCCATCAAGGTAACGTCGGGAACGTGCTCGCGGAACTTCAGAATCGACTCGCCTCCCGTGGCCGCCTGGGCCACCAGGGTCATGTCGGGCTGGCTGTTGATCATCGCCGCTATCCCCTCGCGCAGCAGAGGATGATCGTCGACGCTGAACACTCGAATTCGATTCGATTCGCTCATTGGCTCTTCCCATTGTTCCGCGAACCGGCCCGGAGAAGCCACCTCCATCGCGGCGAAGGCCCGCCGGAAGGATAGGCAATCTGCGCCGGCACCGAGAGCACCACCTCGGTTCCCGCCCCCGCGCTGCTCCACACGTTGAGGCGCGCGCCAATGCTTTCGGCGCGCTCTCGCATGCCGGGCAGCCCCCAATGGCCTTCTCGCCCGGACTTCAGAACACTCGCGTCGATGCCGCGGCCGTTGTCGCGAACCAAAAGGCGGAACTGCCGCGGGCCGTAGTCGATCTCCACTTCAATGCTGCGGGCCTTGGCGTGGCGATAGGCGTTGACAAGCGCTTCCCTGCCGATGCGGTAAACGTCGTCGCGCAACACCGGGTGCAGAGGCCGCGGTTGGCCCGCCGTGATCACCCGAAAATCGATATCCTCTCCCGCCGCCGTTTCGGCCGGAACCTGGCAGAACGCCTGCTCCAGATCGAGCGTGACGCTTTGCGACGAACGCAGACCACGCACGGCATTGCGGCCTTCCTCAATCACCTGCCCCATCAGTTGCTGCACGCGGTTCAGTGTTGCCTTCGCGGGCGATTCGTCGCCCACTTTGCCCGCCGCCACGTGAAGCTGCATCGACGCGCTGAGGAAGCCTTGCAGCAGCGTATCGTGCAACTCCTGCGCGATGCGCGTGCGCTCTCCCAGCCGCTCTTCGAAACGTGCATTCAACTGCCCCGTGAGCACGCGCATGCGGTACCGGTAGGCGGCCGCGGCCGCAAGAGCAAGGCTCAACAGAACCGCCAGCCGGAACCACCACGTCTGCCAGTACAACGGTGCAATCTCAAACCGCAGCGTGGTCTCCTCGCGATTCCAAAGCCCGTCGGGATTGCTCGCCACCAAACGGAACCGGTACGTGCCCGGGCCCAGGTTCGTGTATCCGGCCTCGCGCGCCGCCGCCGGACCGTTCCAGTCGCGGTCGAAATCATCGAGCCTGTACCGGAAGCGGATGCGTTCCGGAACGACCAGGCTCAGCCCCGCGTAGCTCAGCGTGAGCCGTCGCGTTCCTCCGGGAACGCGCACCACCCCGCGCGCCTCCATGGCCACGCCATCGGCCGAAATCGTGTGTACGCGCAACGGGACCGGCAATCCACTCTCCAGCCTCGCCGGGTCGGCCATTGCGATGCCATGATTCAGAGAGATCCAGATGCGCCCACTCGCATCGCTCGTCATTGACCGGTGCCGCTTCACACCCTCTATGCCGCGCAGCCCATCCGCAAGTCCGTACTCGCGCAAGTCGCCGTCGGCGAGCGATCCGCCCATCAGCTTTTCGCGGCGCGCGCGCACGACGTGGCCCGAGGTGGCAATCCACAGCCAGCCCGCACGGTCCTCGGCGATTCCAAAAACCTGCTCCCGCAACGGCGCGGCTGCGGCGCCGGGCCGCTCAAACCCGCTTGCGCCGCGATAGGCGATCCCGTCGGCCGTTCCCGCCCACAGCACACCCCGCGAATCCTCAAATAGCGTATTCACATTCGCCGAAGGCAAGACATCCCCGGTGCCGTACGTT
>CAYUZM010000254.1:0-7356 GCA_964449665.1 uncultured Solibacteraceae bacterium | reverse complement strand
CCACCAACGCCAGTACTCGACGATCGACAAGTGCGTGTGTTGCCCCCATGTGAGCCCCGCCCCATAGAACAGACCGATGGCACCCGAGGACAGGAGAAACAGCCATAACAAATGTCTGTGATCTCCTGGCTGCTGCAGGGCCGGCCGCACCGACCGTACCACTAGAAACAGCCAAATGAGCAATCCGGCAAAGAGTAAGATCTGCCATCCCCTGCCGAGATCGACATACTCATAGCCCTGATGTCCCCACAGAAAGGAGGTTGAATCGGAGAGCTTGTTCATGATGCTCATCCATTGGCCGGTCAACGATCCGGTGACCACGACGAGCAGCGCCAGGAAGAGCACGTTCACGCCCAGCCTCTGGCCCTTGGGTTCGACGCCCGAGACCAACGGGCCGATGAACAAGCCCGCCGCCAGCCAGGCCGTCGCGATCCAGAAGATGCCAAGTTGCACGTGCCATGTGCGGGTGACGCTGTAAGGCAGCCATTTCGAAAGTTCGAATCCGTAAAAGCCCTTGCCCTCAACGCCATAGTGCGCCGTGACGATACCCACGCAGATCTGGACCAGGAAAAGCAGCGCCACAACCCAAAAATATTTCAGCGTCGCCAATTGCGAAGGCGTCGAACGCCAACTACCGAGCGGGTCCTGTTCCGGAAGCGGGCCCTCGTCCTCTTCCTTCGGTTGCGAAGCGTGCCACCAGACCAGCGCGCAGATGCCGGCCAGGAGCATGAGGATGCTCACGCCAGTCCACATGACCGATTCTCCGCTCGGCCGGTTGCCGACCAGCGGCTCGTGCGGCCAATTGTGCGTATAGCTGAGGTGGTCGTTAGGCCTGTTGGTGGAAGCCGACCACGACGTCCAGAAGATGAAGGCTGCGAACTGTCTCAACCGCTCCGGATCGCGAATTGTTCCCTTGGGGATTGCGTACGCTTCATTGCCGTTTAGGAAGACTTCCTCATAGTGCCGCAGGCAGTGCTCGAAGGCACGCGCCCGGACGGCGGGGATGACGATCGCATTCTCGCTCGCGTTGTACGAGTTCTTGCGGTAGGCCTCCGTGAGCCTGCCTTGCAGGCCCGCTTTCTGCTCCGCCGAAAGAGCGTCGAACTCCCGCGAATAATCGGTTCGCGCCCACTCGTTGAGCGTGAACATCGCTTCTCGATGCAGCCAATCCGCCGTCCAATCGGGCGCCACGTAGCTGCCGTGGCCCCAGACGGAGCCGACCTGCATCCCGCCCATTGATTGCCATACATTCTGTCCCGCGCCGATCGCGCCAGCCGGTATCACCACTGCCCCGTCCGCCGTTACCACCTGAGCCGGAATCGGCGGCATTTCCTGGTAGATGCGCGTCCCAATCCATCCAAGGACGGCGAATGATAACGCCAAGACGGCGGCAAAGCCAAACCAAAGTCTTTTCACGTGTGAGATCTCCTCATCGATGCCTCGACCTTATCGTGGCAGGGGCCGCTTGAGCGGGATATGACTTTAGTCACAGGCCTCAGCCGGATACAAGCCACTTTCGCGCCGCTGCTTTCTGTCGAACCCGTGATCGATAATCCACGGTCAGCGCATGTGTATTTCGGCGCGCGACGGCGTCGAAGAATGAAGGTGGGAGTTCGCCGCGATGCGCTACATCGCGCCCGCATTCTATCATTGACGCAATGCCCTTTCCCACTCGCCGAGGATTTCTTGGAGCCATGGGCGCCGCCGCGCTCGCGCAGAATCGCGAAGCCATCATCGACATCCATCAGCACACCGACTACACCGGCCGGTCTGATGACGCGCTGATTGCACACCAAGCGAAGATGGGCATCACGAAGACCGTGCTGCTTCCCGCGGGCTCGCGATACGGATTGGAGGCGGACGCCAGCGGCAACGACCGTTGTCTTGAACTGGTGCGCCGCTATCCGGACAAGTTCACGATGTTCGCAAACGAGGTCCCCTACGACGACAACTTCGCCGAGGTGATCGAGAAATATCTGAAGCTGGGGGCCAACGGGATTGGCGACCAAAAATTCTTTGTCGACGTGATGGGCCCGGTGATGGAGAAGATTGCCACGGTTGTGCAAGCCAACGGCGTGCCCGTGCTGCTTCATTACCAGCACGAGCGCTACAACGTCAACTACGGCCAGTTCTACAAAGTGCTGGTCAAGTATCCGCGCGTGAACTTTATCGGGCATGCCCAGACGTTTTGGGCCAATGTCGATTCCAAACAGGAGCAGGATGTCCTCTATCCCAAGTGGAAAGTAACGGCCGGCGGTTGGACGGACCGTTTTCTGAGCGATTACCCGAATATGTTCGCCGACCTTTCGGCCGGCAGCGGGTTGAATTCCATGACACGCGACCTCGATCAGGCGCGTGAGTTCGTCAAACGCCACGTGGATAAGCTGATCTATGGCAGCGACTGCAACGACAGCATCGGCGCCGGGCCCAAATGCAGCGGCAGCCAGCAGATTGCGATGATGCGAAAGCTCGCGCCCGACGCAGCGGCGCTGCGGAAGATCTTTGAGGGCAACGCAAAGAAGGTGATGAAGGTCTGAGCCAGATGGGCCGGTTCGCCGCGCGTATTTGGGTGCATGAATCGAAAGATAGCGGCCGTCCTGATGGCGGCCTTAAGAGTCGCATCCGCCCAAGCGGAGGATCCGGAGTTGAAGGTGCTTGGGCGGTGGACTTCGGGGCGGGTCTCGTCCATTCAGTATCAAGATGCGGCCACCGGCCGCGCGGCGCCGACGAACGGCAACTCCTTCTCATTTGATTTCCGCGCGGACGGCACGTATTCGTTCACGGGCCTCATGCAAAGCGTCATGTATCAGTGCACGACCACCATGTTTTCAAACGAGTCCGGAACCTACATTGTGAAAGGCTCGACCCTGTCGCTGCGCCCGGAGAAGAACCCCTACACAATGACGAACTCCTGCGCGCCGTCATCGAACCGGGAAGCTCCGGGAAAACTGGTGAGCCGCTCCTTCACCGTTCGCTTCTACCGCGATGGGCAGTGGACACGGCTGGAATTGAAGGACGAGGCCGGATCCATACAGACGTTCAGTGCGTCATCGAGTAAATGACGTAGTTGACGCCGATACGGAAGGCGAGCGAGGCGTATTTCTCCGGGTATTCCGGAATGTCGGCCCACTCCCACGCGTCGCCTAAATCCATGTTGAAGCAGATTGCGATGATTACGCGTCCGCGCTCGTCGAGTATCGCGCGCCAGTGGGGATAGATCCCCCCGCGTTCGATCTGATCGCCGTGCACCACGTTGAGGCCCGGCACGCGAAAGCGTTCGGATAGGTCGTAGACGGTGTGAAAAATCGCGTCGTTGTTGTTGAGTTCCACCATCTGCGCGTTTGGCATGATGCGGTTTACGCCGGCCATGAAACTGGCCCACTCGCGCCCGTTGTGGAAGTCGTCCACCATGAGGAAGCCGCCACGGTCGAAGAAGTTCCGCAGCCGCCGCGCGTGTTCATCGGTGAGCGTCCAGTCGCCGATGCCTACGGCGTAGAGCCAGGGCCAATCGTATAGGTCGTCTGTGGCGATGTCGACGATTTGCTCGACCGACCGCGCATGTACGCGGCTCAGGCGCCGCAACGCGACGATGAATTGCCTGTCCGACTTGTTCGCGTCGATACCCCAGCGCGAGCGATAGTAGCCACCCCGGTCGCGGTTGGAGCGATACCGCAGCCGCGCGAAGGCGAACTCGGTTTGCTCCCACGCATCCGGCGGGTCTTCAGCGGGATCCTGCATCTCCCACTCGTATTGAGCCCAACGGCGGCCGCTATGACGCGTCTGTGCCACCACCAGCGCGCCCGCAAGCAGAGCACCGGCGCAGGCAACCGCGATGATTCCGCGGACGGTCATACAGTGATTGTACGGGCACGGCCCGGTTAGCGCACGACAACGTTTGCGGCGGCCTGGTTGGCGGCGGCGTCGGCAAGCCGGACGGCGATGGTGACTTCTCCGGCCGGAGCGTTGTCGATGGCAAGCGTGTACTCGTGGGCGAGCGAATCACTGAGCCGGGTGGTCGGTTCCACCACCGTCCAATCGCCGCCATTGAGAGAATATTCCGCGCGCGCGATCGGATTCAGGCTGTCTGTTGCCTTCCAATTCGCCGCAATGCGCGTCCCGGTACGCGTTGCCTGCAGCCCGCTGATCGTGGGCGGTGTGTTGTCGATCGTGAACGGGTCGCTCACCAGCGCCGACTGCAATGCCTGTTGCGGGGTGTTGTCGGGCGCGTCGGAAACGGTGACGCGAACGACGTATTGACCATCGGCGAATGCCGTCGCATCCCAACTGAAATTCCGCTCGTTCGTACGGTCCTTCAGCAATTTCCAGGTGGTTTCTGTTATCCCGCGAATCTCTACCTTCGATTCGAGCGCATCGCCGTTGTCGTCGCTCGCAAGCCAGCGAACGCCTTGAAATCCTTTCGCCGCGTTCATCGTGACCGCGCCCGAATCGAGCGATGCGGTCTGCTGCGTTCCGCGCTTGGGGCCGCGCATCGAAGGAAGGCTCAAGTTCGTATTCGGAGTAAGGGTCAACGACTGCGAGGGGAACTTGTAATTGGGCGGCGTCGCTTCCACCATCTCCACGACCGGCGCGACGTTCTTTTCCTGCCGGGCAATCTCGATCTCACGCACTTCCGGAGCCACTCCTTGGCCGGGCGCGCCGAGTGTCAGCCGGTACTGCAGGAACCTTGCCGGCGGTGAGGGAATCCGGCCGCCCGATGCAAGCGTCACCGCAGCCCACGGGCTCCAGCCTTTGTCCGGGTCGTCGTGATTGCCGCTGCGAACTTCGAGCTTGGACGCCGAAAGCCCCGCACCGGTTAATTGCATGCGTCCCCAATAGGAGAAAACAGCGGCGTCAAGCGGGGCACTCTCCAGCGTGCCTGAGGTATCCGGTTGTGGACCAAGCGAATAGAGTTTGCCGATATTGCCCGAGGTTGCCCAGATGCGGCCGCCCTGACCTGGGGCGAGCGCGGTGATCTGTGTGGGAGACGCGCTCACAAGCACGCTGCTGAGCAGATCACTATCGAGGCGGATGAGTTTCCCCTGGGTGCCCGTTCCAGGGACGGGATTGGCTTGCGGTTCTAAGGCGATCGCGTATCCGAAGTCGGTTGGTGTCGAACACACCTTGGGCGTGAACCCATCCGCCTCAATCCGGTAGACTTCCGAACCGCCCGACATCGAAGGACTCATGCTCGGTATGGCCGGCGGCGGAGGCGCGGCCCGTTGTGCGGCGGCATTTGCGCCCGCGGCGGGAGGAGGCGCCTGCGCTGGCCCGGAAGTTGCACCGCCGGGTTGTTGCATCTGTTTGGCCCCAACCGCCGCCGCATAGATCCAGCCCCGCGGATGAGCGGCCACTGCGGTCACTTCGCGTTTGGGCGATTGGTACACGACGAAACCCTGGCCCGCCGGATTCACGGAAATAATGTAGCCGCCCGGCTCGGTGCCGCCAATCACGTTCTGCTTCTGATCGATCGCGAGCGAGCGGACATGTGTTTGGCCGGACTGATAAAACACGCTTCCCTGGCCGCCGGGCGTCACGCGATGAATCACGCCCTGGTCGCCGGTGGCCACGAACAGATCGCCCGCCTGGTTAAAGGCGAGCGCCCAAATGTACTTGGCCTTTGGATCGTAAAATACTTCGGCCTTGCCGTTCACGATTCGGTAGACTTTCCCGTCCGGCGAGGTAGCCGCGTACAGGCGATCCTGCTTGTCGAGCGCCAACGCCTGCACTTGAAACTCGGTGAAAGTCGCAACCACCTTCGCGCGTGAAGCCGCGGGCGCGCCGGGCGTCACTTCGAACACTTTGCCGCCGGTTTCCGGGCCGCCGCCCCCGGCATATACGCGCCCTTTTGAATCCTCGACGACAGCCCACAAGTAGGGAAGCGAAGCGTCGTGCACCTCGGTAAACTGCGGCGCGAGCGTCAGCCGCCCATCGCTCCGCAATGCAACCTTCTTCAACGTCGCGGATTCATAGTCCGCGGGTGTGCCGTGCTTCCAGGATTCGGTTTCCACACCAAGACAGGTGGAGGCGGCGCACAAGAGCGCGAGGAGAGTTTTCATGAAGGATTCCGGTGTTATTTCACTTTGATACGCAGCGAGTAGCCGCCGGTGATGAGGAGATCGAAAGGCACCGAAGCGAGTTCGCGCGCGCTCTCAGGCGTGGCCACAAGAGGCCTGGTTGCCGCTCTGCCGTTAGCCATCACGTTGGCGACCGAAGCGGGCAGGCTGGGCATCGTCTTGTCCTCGTAATAGACTGTCGGCGCGCTCTGGACAAGCGAAGCGTAAAGCCTGTTGTTGGAACGCTCCTTGTTGATGAGTGAAACGGTCTGGTTGAGATCCAGAAACCGGCTCGTCAACAACGCAACGGACTGCATGCGATTGAGTGTGTCGGCGTCGCTGAGCAGAATGCGGTGATCGCCCTTGGGAAAGCCTTCGGGGATGCGCACGCGGATCTCGCGCTCGATGCGCTCGCCGCGATAAGGGCGCAGAAACACGCGCACCGGCACATCCGCGCCCGCTTCGACTTCGGATTCGGCCGTCCACGCGGTTTCTATCGAAGCCGAGCGGCGCTGCGGCAAAAGGTCGACCGTTGCATCCACGCCGCGCAATTTCGGGCTGTTGACGGAGTTCAGAAACAGGCGGTTGAATTTTTCCGCCCACCAGCCGGCAAGAACCATCGGCGGCGGAATCGGGATCTCGCCCGGAGCCGCCATGGTTGACAACGAAAGGTTGGGCGCGCCGTCCATTTGCACATTGCCCGACATGCGATAGGTCACGTCGTCGGCAAATTCGTTCAACCCCTGAATACCGTTGAACAAAGTGAGCATCATCAGAAACGGCGTCCACTTCTGCTGCACGAAGACGTCGAACTTCAGTTCGCGTTCCTTAATCACCTTGTTTTCGTCGTCGAACGAACGCACCTTCATGCGTACGGGAATCATGGGCGCCGCTTCGCCCAGCACGCCGCTGATACCTGAGTGGCGGTCTTGCTTGAGCGTGCCGACGATATCGGTCGCATTCCCCATCTTGTTCGGGGCGAACGAACTGGCCAGCGTCAGCACGACCTCGCTCTGCGCCATCGGCATATTGATCGGGCCCAGGTTCAAGAATGGATGGCCGAAGGCGAGCACACGCTTGCCGTCGTTATAGGAAACGGTTCCCATCGCCGAAATCGCCAGGTCGCCGGAGACGAGCACGCCGGAAACGGCATCGCCCGGCTGCAGGGCCGATCTCCAATTGGGCGAAAGCGCTGAGCCGCGCAACGCCGAGCCCGCCCCACCCTGCGCCACTTGCCCCCCCATTTGGTGGAACAACGGGGCCAATTCACGCAGCCTCCATTCCCGAAATCCGCTCATCCCCC
>CAYUZM010000253.1:0-7394 GCA_964449665.1 uncultured Solibacteraceae bacterium | reverse complement strand
ACCGAGATACCCGGCTCGCCGCAAATCATGGCCTACCCGGTAGGCGGCTGAGGGGGGCGGCGGCAGGTTCCATCCGTCGCCCTTGGTAGAATAGGGCTTCACCCTAAACCATGAAGCCTACACAGACTCCCAACAATCCCTGTTTCTCTTCCGGCCCCTGTGCGAAGCGGCCGGGCTGGTCGCTGCACGCGTTGAAAGGGGCCGCGGTTGGGCGGTCGCATCGGGCCAAGATCGGCAAATCGAAGCTCGGTGAAGTGATCACGCGGAGCAAGCAAGTGCTGGGCATGCCGGCGGACTATGTGCTGGTCATTGTGCCCGCCTCCGACACGGGCGCCATTGAGATGGCGATGTGGTCGATGCTCGGCGAGCGCGGCGTGGACGTGATTTCGTGGGAGAGCTTCGGTTCGGGCTGGGCGACGGATTGCAAGAGCCAGTTGAAGCTCGCCGATTTGCGGACTTTTAAGTCCGATTACGGCAAGCTGCCGGATTTGGGGCAGGCCGACTGGTCGCGCGACGTGGTGTTCACCTGGAATGGGACGACGTCGGGCGTGCGCGTTCCCGATGGCGATTGGATTCCGGCCGACCGGCAGGGGCTGGCGATGTGCGACGCCACGTCTGCGGTATTCGCCATGGAGATGCCGTGGGAGAAGCTGGACGTGGTGACGTGGTCGTGGCAAAAGGTGCTGGGCGGCGAAGGCGGGCATGGCATGATCGCGTTGTCGCCGCGCGCGGTGGCGCGCTTGGAAGGCTTCGCCGCGCCGCGTCCGTTGCCGAAGATTTTTCAGATGAGCAAGGGCGGCAAACTGATGGGCGGCATCTTTGAGGGCGAGACGATCAACACGCCTTCAATGCTGTGCGTGGAAGATGCCCTGGACGGGCTGAAGTGGGCCGAGAGCGTGGGCGGGCTGCCGGGGCTGGTGGCGCGTTCGCAGGCGAATTTGCAGGTTCTGGAAGACTGGGTGGCGCAGTCGGACTGGGCGGCGTTTCTGGCCGAGGACAAGGCGATTCGTTCGAGCACGTCGATTTGCCTGAAGGTGAAAGACGCGAAGTTCACGGCGCTGAGCGCCGACGATCAGGCCAAGCACGCCAAGGCGATCGTCTCGATGCTGGACAAAGAAGGCGCCGCCTACGACATTGGCGCCTATCGCGACGCTCCGGTCGGGTTCCGCATTTGGGGCGGCGCGACCGTGGAGACAGCCGACCTGCAGGCGCTGACGCCGTGGCTCGACTGGGCATATGCGGAAGTGGCCAAGAGCTTCTAAACTGATGTGTTGACATTCGGACTGGTTGGCTGCGGCGACATCGCACACTTGCGCGCGCAGGCGTTGGCGAAAAGTGCGTCGTGCGGGCTGGCGGCGGTGACGGATGTGGAGGGCGCGCGCGCGGCGGCGTTCGCATCGCGTTATGGCGTGGCCACCGAAGAGAGCGTGGCGGCGCTGGTGGCGCGCGCCGACGTGGACGCCCTGTTGATCTGCACGCCGCCGGATTCGCATGAACCGATTGCGCGGGCGGCATTCGCGGCGGGCAAGCATGTTCTGTGCGAGAAGCCTTTGGCGCGAACGCCCGAGGAGTGCCGTTTGATGTTGGATGCGGCGGCGGCGGCGGGCAAGACGCTGGCGACGGGATTCAACTTCCGGTTCTATCCTTCGGTGGAAAAGGCGCGCGAGTTGTTTGACGCCGGAGCGATTGGGGAGCTCGACCACATTCGCGCCTACTGCGGCTACATCGCCGACGCGAAGAACGGCAATTGGCTTCACGATGCGGCGGTGACGGGCGGCGGCGCGCTGCACGACAATGGCATCCATCTGCTGGACACGGTGTTGTACTTTTTTGGTGAGCCGGTGGAGGTGGAGGGCCGCGCGACTTCGCTGGTATGGAATCTGCCGGGCTGTGAGGAGAACGGCTTTGTTCTGATGCGCAATGCGGCGGGACGGCTGGCGGCAGTGCACGCGAGTTGGACGGAGTGGGCGGGCTATAAGTTCTCCGTGGAGATCTATGGTTCGAAGGGCTGCCTTCTGGTGCGCTGTTTTCCGATGGTGACCGAGTTGATTGTGGCGGGCGAGGGCAAGCCGAGGCGGCGGGCGTTCTACTTCCCGAAGGCGAACGTGATGGAGCATGTGCAGTCATACCGCTGGATTGTGGTGGAGAGCTTCGTGAAGGAGTTCGACGAATTTGCCGCGCTGGTGGCGGGGCGGAAAAGCGCCGTGGCAACGGGGACCGATGGTTGGCGCGCCGTGGACGTGGCGCACCGGGCGTGTGAGCGATGACGCTGAGCGTGGTGGTGACGATCGTCGACGGCGGCGACGTGCTGCGGCGGTTTTTGCGGGCGCTGGTGAATCAGGAAGACGCGCCGGAGATGCAGATTCTGCTGCCGTATGATGCGAGCGTGCCGGAAATTGCCGGGATGAGCGCGGAGTTCCCCGGCGTGCAATTGATCGCGATGGGAGAGACGCGAACGCTACGGCCGCTAACGACGGCGGCGGGGCAGCATGAGCTTTACGACAAACGCCGGGCGGCGGGACTTGCGCAGGCGAGCGGGGAGTTGATTGCGATTCTCGAAGACCGCGCGCCGCCGAGGGCGAATTGGGCGCGGACGGCGGTGCGGCTGCACGCGGAGTTGCCGCATGGCTGCATTGGCGGGGCGATTGAGTGCGCGCCGGGCGACCTGTTGAACTGGGCGTTCTATGTGTGCGATTTCAGCCGGTATGGGTTGCCGTTTGCAAGCGGGCCCCGGGAGTGGGTGAGCGACGTGAACGTCACCTACAAGCGCGCGATGATGGAGGCGACTCGCGAGGTGTGGCGCGAGCGGTTCAACGAGGCGCTGGTGCACTGGGCGCTGCGGGAGCGCGGCGAGACGTTGTATCTGTCGAACGCGCTGATTGTGGATTACAAGACCCCTTACTCTTCTTTAGTGAGCGTGTTGCCGGAACGGTTCCATTGGGGACGGTTGTTTGGATGCGTGCGCGCGCGGAGCGCCCCGGCATGGAAGCGCGCGTTGCTCATCCTGCTGGGGCCATTGATTCCCACGCGGCTCGTATTGCGGCATGGCATCACCCAAATGAGGAAGGGCAACCTGGCGCGCTACATGATGGCTTCGCCGTATGTGTCGGCGCTGGTGACGGCGTGGGCGTTCGGCGAATGGGTGGGCTACCTCACGAGGGAGCCTTAGCATGAACGGCGCCAACGTGTACGACGCAATCGTCGTGGGCTCGGGCGCGGCCGGCGGTTGGGCGGCGAAGGAACTGGCCGAGCGCGGCGCGAAGACGCTGCTCCTGGAAGCCGGGCGAACGTTGGACGCGGCGGCGGACTTCCCGCGCGACGGGGCGGAGCCGGGTTCTAAGATTCAACTGCTCACGCGGGCGCGGGCTGTGTTGGGCGGGCAAGCGATTCAGGCGCGATGCATGTCGTTCAGCGAGCGAACGCGGCGGTTGTTTGTGAACGACCGCGAGAATCCTTACAGCACGGAGGGCGGCCGGTTCAACTGGTATCGCGGGCGGCAGGTGGGCGGGCGGTTGCACTTGTGGGGGCGCAATGCGCTGCGCATTTCCGATGAGGATTTTCACGCCGCCGATCGCGATGGGTTCGGTACGCGGTGGCCGGTTGGGTATGAGGATCTGGCGCCATGGTATGAGCGTGTGGAGCGATTCGTGGGCGTGCGAGGGAGCGCGGCGGGGATTGCGAATTTGCCCGATGGCGCGTATGTGGAACCGCTGCCTTTGACGAAGGCGGAAGAGCGGGTGCTGGGCGAGTTGGCGCGGACGTGGCCGGGGCGTCCGGCGACAACGGCGCGCATTGTGCGGCATCATGCGGGTCCGATTCCGTTGACGGTAGAGGCGGCGCTGCAAACGGGGCGGCTGGAGTTGCGGGCCGATGCGGTGGTGAGTCATCTGGAGACGGACGAAGCGACAGGCCTGGCGGCGGGCGTCGCCTACGTCGACCGCGTGACGAAACAGCGGCACACGGTGCGGGGGCGGCATGTGGTGCTGTGCGCGTCGACGATTGAGACGCTGCGCATTCTGATGCACTCGAGGTCGGCGCGGCATCCCGCGGGGATTGGCGGCTCGTCGGGTGTGCTCGGGCACTACCTGACCGACCATGTGCTAGTGTTTCGCGCGGGGCCGTATGGGCCGCTGGAGGCCGGCGTGAAGAGCGATCCATACGATTTTGGCGCGCAGTCGGGCATCTATGTTCCTAGCTTTCGCAATACGGGCGCGGCGCGCGAGCGGGGCTTCCTGCGCGGGTATTCGCTGCTGGGCTCGGTGGGGCGCATTGAGCCAGGATGGTTCTTCATGGCCGTCGGCGAGATGCTGCCGCGCTTTGAGAACCATGTCGCGCTCGATGCGCACAAGCGCGATGCGTGGGGGATTCCCGTGGCGCGGATTGCGTGCGCGCATTCGGACAACGAGCGGGCAATGGTGCGGGATATGCAGGAGTCGCTCGATGAACTAGCGCGAAACTGCGGACTGGAGGGCGGGCACCTGAAGCGCGAGGGGCTGGTGAGCCGCGCGGTGTACCGGTTCGCCGCGCCGCTGGTGTACACGCCGGAGGGCGCGCTGGTGCCGGGGTCGGCCGTGCATGAGGCCGGGGGCGCGCCGATGGGAGAGGATCCGAAGACGTCGGTGTTGAATCGCCACAATCAGTGTTGGGATGCGCCGAACGTGTTCGTGACGGATTCGTCCGCGTTTCCGACGTCACCGTTTCAGAATCCGGGGTTGACGATTATGGCCCTGTCGGCGCGCGCGGGGAACTACATCGCCGATCAACTGTAGCGGAGCGGCTTGCAGCGCGTGGCGAGGCGGGCGGGGTGAAAGAGGTCGTGGAGCGAGCCGAGGCCGAGGCTTGCGAAGCGCTTGAGGGTGGGCCAGGAGAGGGTGTGGATCGCGGGGCGGGGAGTGGTTCGGGCGGCGAGGGCGGCGACGTATTCGCCCCGGCGCGGCGGGTCCTCATCGATCAGGTTGCGCGTGGTGGGCGGAGCATCGAGCGCGTCGAGAATGGCGGCGGCGCAGTGTTCGAGCGAGATGAGCGGCAGCGGCGATTCCGGCGCGAGGCAGAGCCAGCGGCGCGGGGTGAGTTGCATGCCGAGGTGGTGGAACCATTCGCGGCCTTGGCCGTGGACGATGCCAGGGCGGAGGATGGTGAGGTTCTGCGAAAGGCGGCGGGCGAGTTCCTCTTGCGCGAGTTTGGTGGCGGCGTAGGGACCCGCGGGCCGGGTTTGAAGGGGCGTGTGTTCGTCGAGGCGGGCGTGGTCGGCGAGGGAGAGGATGTCGTAGACCGCGAGGGAACTGATGAGGACGAAGCGGGCGTAGGGAGCGGCGGCGATGAGTGGCTCCATGCCGTCAGTGGTGGGGGCGAGATGGATGATGGCGTCGGCGGTGGCGGGAGTAGCGCGGTCCTCGTCGGGGATGGCCTCGGCGTGCGTGGCGTGTGTGTCGGCGGGAATCGCGCGGGCTTCGGTCGCCGCGGCGCGCGCTTCGGAGGGCCGCGCCTCGGGGGCGATGGCACGGAGGTCGCGGGCGAGCGCGATGACCTCATATCCGCGCCGGACAGCCTGCGCGGCGACTTCACGTCCGATGAATCCGGTGGCTCCGGTGAGGAAGAGCTTCATCGTCGTTCAGCGCGGGGCAGGCAATGGTAGTTCGATGTAGCTGCCGTTGCCGGGCGCGTGATAGACACGCTGGGTAGCCTTCTTATAGTCGCCGGGCTGGGCGAGGAAGATGTTGGGCACGAAGGTTTGCGGATTGCGGTCATAGAGCGGGAACCAGGAGGACTGGATCTGCACCATGATGCGGTGGCCCGGCAGGAAGACATGGTTCGCTGTGGGCAGTTCGATGCGATAGGGAAGGGGGGTATTGGGCGCGAGTGCCTTCGCCGTCTCCATGCTCTCGCGGTAGCGGCCGCGGAAGATGTCGGCGGACACCATGAGCTGATAGCCGCCCATTTCCGGCTGCGAGGCCACCTCGTCGGGGAAGACGTCGATCAGCTTGACGACCCAGTCGGAGTCGGTGCCTGAAGTAGAGGCTGTGAGGTGGGCGATGGGGTGGCCGGTGATTTTGACGGGCGCGGTGAGGGTGTCTGACGTAAAGGTGAGGACGTCGGGGCGGGAGTCGGCGTGGCGCTGATCGTCAACGAGCCATTGGGCCCAGGTGAGGCCGCCGCCGTAGCCGACAGGCTGCACGGGACGGGCGCGGAAGGGGACGGGCTTGGCGGGATCGGAGACGTACTCTTCATACGCCGCGTCGCCTGCGGCGGGAGCGGTGAAGCTGAGCTTGCCACCGGCGCGCAGATGAAGGGGCGTCGACTTGATGTTGCCGGGCCATGCGGGCAGCGCGCGCCAGCGGTTGGTCCCAGTTTCGAAGGCCGAGACGATGGGGAACGCCGTCGGCTGGCCCGCGCCATCCTTCAAATACCGCTCCAGAAATGGCGCGAGAATTTCGCGGCGGAAGTGGCGGCCCGTGTCGGCGTGAAATTTGATGGCGCCGAGCGAACTGCCGTCGCCGATTTGCTGGCCGTGATGCCAGGGGCCCATGACGAGGAACACCATGTTGTTGGCGGTGTCCTTGGGTTTAAGCGCTTCGTAGACGGCGGGCGCGCCGTAGATGTCCTCCTGGTCCCAAAGGCTGTGAACGAGGAGCGTCGGCACTTTCAGGGGCTGGGCGGCGAGGATTTTGTCCATGGCCTGATTGCGCCAGAAGGCGTCGTAGGCGGGGTGTTCAACGAGCTTCTGATAGAAGCCAAGCTGCTGCATGCCTCGGCTGGTGGCCATCGCGCTGGCGGAGCCGGCCTTGAGGTACATGTCGTAGTCGTCGAGATGCGAACGCCAGAATTTGAGGTCGTTCTTGACGGTGGCTTCCTGGTCGTAGACGTAGGGCAGCATGGTTTGGCGGAAGGCTCCGTTGTGGAACCAGTCGTCGCCGCGCCAGCCATCGACCATGGGGTTCATGGGCACGGAGACCTTCAAGGCCGGGTGCGGATTCACCAGGGCCATGAGCGGAAGGAAGCCGTCGTAGGAGATGCCGATGATGCCGACCTTGCCGTTCGACTCGCGGACGTTCTTCACCAGCCAGTCGATCGTGTCGTAGGTGTCGGTGGGGTGATCGACCGCGCTCGGGTTGAGCGAGCCGCGCACCGGCCGGTTCATGACGTAGTCGCCCTCCGAGCCGTGCTTGCCGCGGATGTCCTGGATGACGCGGATGTAGCCGCCCTCGACGATGTGGTTGTGCACCACGTCGCCGCCGCTGATGTCGAAATAGAGCCGCGGCCGCCAGCGCGCGACAGCACTGGCGGTGCGGTAATCCGGCCAGCCGAGATGGGCGCCGATGATGAACAGCTCGGGGAAATAGAAGGCGATGGTGTCGAGGTAGATCGGCTGCATGCGGGCACTGGAGTAGCCGTAT
>CAYUZM010000252.1:0-7408 GCA_964449665.1 uncultured Solibacteraceae bacterium | reverse complement strand
CACACGCATCGGCCTTATTGGGTGGTTGCGGGCGGAAGCGGAGATTGGCCGAAGGTATTGAAGGCCTATCTGCACAGTGGGGTGACGACGACGGTGGATTTCGGCGTGTATCCGGAGATGTTTGAGCCGATGCGGAGGCTTTGGGACGCCGGGACGGTGATTGGCCCGCGGCTGCATTTGGCGGCGCGGATGTCGACACCGGGCGGGCATGGGTTGGAAGGCGGGCGGGGCGATTTTCATACGGCTGAGGTTTTGACGCCGCGCGAAGCGCGGACCGCAGTGCGGCGTTGGCTCGAATACAAGCCGGATGCGATCAAGGTGTTCACGGATGGGTGGCGTTATGGCGCGGCTCCCGACATGACTTCAATGGAAGAGCCGACATTGAAGGTGATTGTGGATGAGGCTCATGCGCGGGGCGTGGAAGTATTGACGCACACGGTGACGCTCGCGAAGGCGAAGTTGGCATCGCGGGCGGGTGTGGACGTGATTGCGCATGGGATTGGCGATGAGAATGTCGATCTTGAGGTAATTGCGCTGATGAAGCAGAACAAGACGTCGTATGCGCCGACGATGGCGGTGTATGAGCCGAGGCAGTTTGCGACGATGCCCACGCTGTTGGCGGCGCTGCTGGAACCGGCGGCTCGAGCGGGCGTGCAGCGGCGGATTGAGGCGCGCAACGCTCCGGCGTCGGAGACGAATATGGATACGCCCCGGTTACGGCGTTGGCAGCGGCTTCTTTTCAATACGGGCGCGCTGCGGGCGGGCGGAGTGAACATTGGCACGGGTACGGACGCGGGGGTGACGGGGACCTGGCATGGTTGGTCGACGTTGCGGGAGATTGAATTGATGGTGGCGGGCGGGCTGACTCCAGTGGAAGCGATGGCGGCGGCGACGGGGAACGCGGCGCGGGCGGTTCACGTCGAGGCTGAGCGCGGGTTTATCGCGGCAGGGAAGTTGGCCGATCTGGTGTTGATCGATGGGCGGCCGGACGAAAACATTGCCGATATTGAAAGAACGTCGCGGGTGTGGGTAGGCGGCAAGGAGATTGACCGTGCGGCACTAGCGAACGTGTTCACAAACGATAGAGCGACGGCGTTGCCGCCGCGGCCGGCCATGGCGTTGATCGACGACTTTGAATCGAACAATGGGCGGACTAGTCTGGGCACGCTGCGGGTGAACGCGACCGACGGCGGGCACGACCATAGCAAGGTGGCGTTCGTGCGGGTGGCACGAGCGGGCGGCACGGGCGCGGGACAGAGCGGCGGGCATGCGCTCGCGGCGATTGCGCGGATGGGGGATAAAGCGCGTCCGCAGGCGTCGATCGTTCTGCCGTTGAGCATGGGGAGCGTGGAGCCGGTGGATGCGTCGGCGTTCACGGGCGTGGAGTTCGAGGCGCGGGGCGAGGGACTGTACACACTGGCTGTACAGCGCGAGGGCGTACGCGACTATGCTTACCCCGAGGCGGAGTTTAAAGCGGGCGCGGCTTGGACGGTGGTACGCATTCCGTTCTCGTCGTTGAAGCCGGCGCGGGCAACGACGTCTCCGGCGTGGACCGGGCGCGATTTGCAGGAGTTGAATTTCACAATCAGCCGGCCGCCGACCGAGGAGACGTGGCTGGAACTCGACAACGTGCGTTTTTATCGATAGGCTGAACGTCCAATGATGCTCCGTACGCTACTACTCATTGCCGCGAGCGCGGCGCTGCTCAGCGCGCAACGCACGACACAGTTCGAGGGCCGCGACGCGGTCGCGCTGGAGAACGATAAGGTTGAGCTGATTGTTTTTCCGAAGGGCGGCGCGTTTGCGAGCCTGACGTTGAAGGACGATGCCGCCAAGCTGAACGCGATGTGGAATCCGGCGGCGGGCGCACGCGCGGCGGGGCAGCCGGCCCGGTTTGGCGAATCGACGGGCCACTTTTTGTGCGTGGATGGGTTTGGCGGGACGTCGAAAGAAGAGGCGGCGGCGGGGTTTCAAGGGCACGGCGAGGCGCACCGGTTGGCGTGGGAGCAGACGTCCGCCGGGCGCGAGGGCAACGGCACACAGGTGAGCTATCGCGTGACGCTGCCGAAGGTGCAGGAGGTTTTGACGCGCAAGGTTTCGCTGCTCGATGGCGAACAGGTGATTGCGGTGGATAGCGAGTTGGAGAGTCTGCTGGCATTCGACCGGCCGGTGAATTGGGCGGAACATGCGACGATCGGCTCACCGTTTCTATCGCCGGAGGTGACGGTAGTGGACGCCTCCGTGGGGCGGTGCCAGACGCGGCCGCGCGAGACGCCGGCGGGGCGGCGGCCGGATGGAAACAGGCTGGTTGGCGCCCAGGAGTTCACGTATCCGAATGCACCGGTCAAATCGGGCGGGACGACGAACTTGCGGGCGGTGCCCGCGGAGCCGAACTCGATGGACCACACGGGGTGCGCGTTCGATCCGGCGCGGAAGCATGTATTCGTGACGGCGATTCGCAAGGATAAGGGGCTGGTGTTCGGCTATCTGCTGCGGCGCGAGGAGTACCCGTGGCTGCAGGAATGGATGAACTATACGCATCCGCAGAATCTGGCGAGCGGGCTGGAGTTCGGCACACAGCCATACGATTTGCCGCGGCGGGTGATTGTGGACATGAACAATTTGTTTGGGGTACCGACATACCGGTGGCTTCCGGCGAAGTCGAAGATTTCCACGCGGTTTCTGATGTTCTACTCGCATGCACCGGCGGGCTTTGAGCAAGTGGACGATGTGCGGCTGGAAGCGGGCAAGTTGATCCTCGTCGATCGGAAGTCAGGGAAGCAGGTTGAACTGAAGACCAATCAGACTTTGTGATCGATGACTAGAACATTTTTTTCGCTCCTGTGCTTTGTTGGGATCCTGCCGGCGCAGCTTGTGCGGCAGCAGGCGGAATTAATCGTTCGCAATGCCAGAGTAGTGACGCTGGAAGCGCCGGCTGCGGTGCAGGCGGTTGCGATGCGGGGCGAGCGGATCATCGCCGTTGGCGCGAACGCGGCGATGGCTGAGTTTACGGGTCCGAAGACGCGCGTGATCGACGCCAAGGGCGCGCTTGTCATACCGGGATTCATCGAAGGCCACGGACACTTCATGGGCCTGGGGCAGTTTCAGCGCAACCTCAATTTGCGCGATGCGCGGTCGTGGAGCGAGATCACTTCGATGGTAGCGGCGGCGGCGAAAGAGGCGAAGCCGGGCGAGTGGATTGTGGGGCGGGGATTCCATCAATCCAAATGGAGGACGCCCCCCGCGCCTGCCGTGCAGGGATTTCCGGTACATGCGGAGTTGAGCAAGGCCGCGCCCAACAATCCAGTCTTGCTCGGGCACGCTTCGGGGCACGCGACCATGGTGAACGCGAAGGCGCTGGAACTGGCGGGCATTACTCGCGACACAAAAAATCCTGAGGGCGGCGAGATATTGCGCGATACGCAGGGGAACGCCACGGGATTACTGAATGAGCGCGCCCAGGCGTTGGTGCGGAAGGCTTATGGCGAGTATCTGGCGCGGCGTTCGCCTTCGCAACGAATTGCCGACGCGCGTACCGAGGCGGCTTGGGCGTTCAAGGAGTGCCTGCGCAATGGAGTGACGAGTTTTCAGGACGCGGGTTCTTCGTTCGAGACGGTGGATTTGTTTCGCGCGTTGCGGGCGGAGAACAAGCTCGACGTGCGGCTGTGGGTAATGTTGAGCGAATCGAATGAGGCGCTGGCGGCGAAGGGTGCCCAATACCGGACTATCGACTCTGAAAAACACCGGCTCACCGTGCGGGCGATCAAACGTTCGATGGACGGGGCGCTGGGCTCGCGTGGGGCGTGGTTGCTGGAACCGTATTCGGACCAGCAAGACCGGTCGGGGATGAACACGGCTTCGATCGAATCGGTGCGCGCGACGGCGGCCTATGCGCTCGCCCACAAGTTTCAACTGTGCGTGCACGCGATTGGCGACAAGGCCAACCGGGAGACACTGAACGTGTTCGAGGCCGCGGCGAAGGATGAGCCGAGCGCCAAGGACCTGCGTTGGCGCGTGGAGCATGCACAACACATATCTGCGGCCGATATTCCGAGGTTCGCCGCGCTCGGCGTGATCGCGTCGATGCAGGGAATTCACTGCACTTCGGATGCTCCGTACGTGGAGGCGCGACTGGGCGCGCGCCGCGCCGAAGAGGGCGCCTACGTGTGGCGCAAGCTGATCGATTCGGGGGCCCTGGTGATCAATGGCACCGACGTTCCGGTGGAGGAGATCGATCCAATCGCGAGCTTCTATGCGTCGGTAACGCGGAGGCTCGAGGATGGGACGGCGTTTTATCCGGCGCAGCGAATGACGCGAATGGAGGCGTTGCGTTCGTACACGATTCACGCGGCACGGGCGGCGTTCGAGGAGAAAGAAAAAGGATCGCTGCGTCCGGGCAAGCTGGCCGATCTGGCGATTCTTTCGCAGGACATTCTCACAATTCCCGATGAGCAGATTCCTACTACGGAAGTGCTCTACACAATCGTGGGCGGGAAGGTCATGTACGAGCGCGGGAAGCGGTAGGCCGCACGATGGCGGCGGGGCAATTTTGCCGCAAACATCAGGCACGTGGGACGGGCGGTAGTGGCGCTGCCTTGAGACCGGCAATGACGCTTTCGACGAATTCGCGGGAGCGGCGGGCGAGGGCATCGAGTTGTTCGGGGGTTTGGGGGCGCGCCTTAAGAGGCTCGAAGATGTTTTCGAAGGCCATGGGCATGGTGAGGCCGGTGCGCAGGACGGGGGCGAGCAGCCGGTAGTGATCGATTTCGCCGAAGCCGGGGCCGCAATCCTCGTCCTTGGGCCAGTTGCGATGGTCTTTCATGGCGAAGGCGCGGATGAGGGGCCAGCAGGCCTGGATGTCGGGGATGGGATCGTGGCTTTCGTAGTCGAGAACGTTGCCGGCGTCGTAGCAGAGGCGGACGCCTTCGTCGCCGACCTCGCGGATCATGCGGGCGCAGTGTTCGCCGGTGGCGGTGTTGCCGCCGTGTTGTTTGATGACGATCAGCACTCCCGCCGCGCGCGCTTTGGCAGCGATTTGTTTCAAACAAGAAATGGCGTTTTCGTATTGCCCGGGGCGGGTTTGTCCAAAAGTGAGCAGGAACGGGATACCGGCCTCAGCGGCCTGTTCGATGCGGCGCAGGTGGCCGTCGACGGCGTTTGCGGCTTCGAGCATGACGTTGGAGAACATCATGACGGGCGAAAGGCCGGCATCCCTGGATTGCGTGGCGAGAGTGCGGGCCGCGGAGGCGGGCGCGTCGACTTCAAGAAGCATTTTGCGGGTGCCCGAGGTGTCGGGGTGCGTGAGTCCCCAAGCGACGTGGGTAAAGCCGGCGCCGCGGATGCCGGACAGTGCGCGGGCAAAGGGGAAAGGCGCGTAGGGGAGGGTCATGCAGGCCATTTGGAAGGTGGTCCAATTGGGCTGGGCCTGAGGTGGCGGCGCGGTGGGCGCGGCCGGGGACGGCGGCGCGGGTGGCCCACCCTGAGCGAGTTGCGAACCATGTACGGGAGCAGCGCTGAGGGCGGCGGCGAAAGTCCGTCGGGTCATTTGGCAATTTTAGCCATTGCGAGACCGGCGAGGGCGAAGCCGACGGTGATTTCGCCGATGCCGCCAATGGTCCAGGCCAATGGGAAGTGCCACCAGACGAACTCGGGGCCGTAGCAGGCGAGGGCGGCGGCGAGGCCGAAAATGCAGACGAAGTACCAGCGGGCGGCAAAGGTGACGAAGGCGCTGCGAAGGAGGAGCCACATGACGAGCGCGCAGGCGAGGAACTGAAGTCCGATGTGAGTGAGCATGGGCGTGGCCATGTCCATTCCAGCGTGATGTTTGACGACGAGGAATGCGAAGATGCCGTTCTGCATTTTTCTCATGGCGGCCTCTTCCACTTTGGCTGCGTCTTCACCCGGGCCGGGCATGGACCAAGGCAGATAGTAGACTCCATCTGCGGGCGCGGCTTTGGAGATGGCTTCGGTGACCATGTCTTCCTGTTGGAGGCGTGAGAATTCGGACATGCGCCAGTTAGTAACGACCCACGTGAGAAAGCCCCAGAAGAAGATGATGACTGCGCCGGCAAGTCCGCCCAACACGATTTTCTTGGTCATGGGGGGATACTGTAGCACTGCGTGGAGCGGCGAACAATGGGGGGTGCCCGCAGTCCGCGCGGCAGCGGGGGCAGCCCGGCGTGGGGCGTTGCGGGACGCGGATAGCGGTTCTCTGTTGGGCATTGTGCCGAAGGGCATTGCGTGGGCGGGCTGAAGCTGGGTAGAAGCGTGGGCGCCGTGGCCGGGGCATCGGGCGCTCTCCTTGCGGGGAGCGCCCGATTTTACTGGCGACGGGCAGACCCAACAGCGGATTGGATGTTGGAGCGCGGAGGCCGCCGCGCTTAGAAAATAAACTTCGCCGTGAGCTGGATGCGGCGGGCGTAGTTGGCCTGCGTCGAAGTCTGGATGGTGCCGAACTGGACGACGGCGGGGTTGGTGTTGGGCGCGCCAAACAGGGGGTGGTTGAAGGCGTTGAGGAACTCGGCCTTGAACTGGGCGTTGAGGCTTTCGCCGAAGCGGGTATTTTTGATGAGCGCCAGATCGTAGTTGTTGATCTTGTCGGCGCGAAGGAAGCCGAAACGAAGCGGGAAGTTGCGGATATTGCGGTCAAGCTGGAGCGCGGAGTTGCGTTCGAAGCCGGCGTTGACATTGAACCACTGGTCAAGCGTCTGATCGCCGCCGTTGCGGCGAATGTTCTTCACATCGCCATTGAAGATGACGTTGCCGAAGTTGATGGGCGCGCCGCTCTGGAGAGTATAGATGCCGGAGAGCTGCCAGCCTCCGACGATTCCGTTGGCGACGCCTTTGAGGTCGCCGCCGACCATCTTGCCACGGCCGAAGGGGAGTTCCCAGATGCCGCTGATGGTGAGGCGGTGGGGGCGGTCGACGTCGGAGATTACTTCGACGGGGCGGAGGTCATCCTGGTTGAGCACTTCGCTGGCCTGCATAAACTTCGAGAAGGTGTAATTCAGCATGACGGTGTAGCCCTTGGAGAAGCGCTTTTCGGCCTGGAACTGGGCGGAATGATACCAGGAGTAGCCGTCGAAGCGGGCGTGGTTGACGCTGTCGTAGGCCGGGAAGGGGCGCAGGAGGCGTTCCCGTGCGATGTTGGTGGCGGTGAGGCCGGCGATGGCACCGGCGGGCAGCAGTCCGAGGTAGGGGTTGGGCAGGTTCGCGCTGAGGTAGTTGATGCGCGTGATGTCGCGCGTGGGCGAGGTGCTGAGGTACTGCTGCGGGGTGACGTTGAGGTTCTGGTTGATCTCGATGTTGTTGCCCCGGTTGCCGACGTACAAAGCTTCGAGGACGAAGCCCTGGCCGATTTCGCGCTGCACGCTCAGCTGCCAGCGCTGCATGTAGGGCATGACGGGCT
>CAYUZM010000251.1:0-7422 GCA_964449665.1 uncultured Solibacteraceae bacterium | reverse complement strand
CCACAAGGGCGACCTCATGTTCGTCCACTTCCGTCCCGCCATGGATGCCCTCAACGCCGCCGAGCTCAAACTCGCCCAAACCGGCCTCGCCGACTACTTCGAACAGACCACCTCCTACCTCAGCATCGTCGAGCTCGGCCTCTACGAATCCACCCAGCGCATCCAACGCACCCTCACCGAAAAAGGATTGCAGCCCGGCACCGAAGCCTGGAACAAGGCCGCCGAAGAGGAGCTCGACCGCAGCCGCACCGCCATGGCCCCGCGCCTCTTCCCGGAAACTCCCCCCGCCCGCTACATCTGCTTCTATCCGATGGACCGCCGCCGCGGCGAATCGAAGAACTGGTACCAACTGCCCCTTGATGAGCGCGCCCGCATGATGGACCTGCATGGCAAAATCGGGCGCGGCTACGCCGGTATCGTCAAACAGATCATCAGCGGCTCCATCGGTCTCGACGATTGGGAATGGGGCGTCGACCTCTGGTCCGAAGACCCCGTCCAGTTCAAGAAGCTCATCTACGAAATGCGCTTCGATGAGGTCAGCGCCGTCTACGCGTTGTTCGGGAAATTCTATCTGGGCGTCCGCACGCAACCCGAAGAACTCGGAGAACTGATGGCGGGCCGGCGTCCGTAGTACCTAACTGATGTCCCTCACACGCAGGAGCTGGCTGTCGCTGGGCCTCGCCGCCGCCGCGCGCGCGCAAAACGGACCCATTCGCGAGGCCTCCGGCGTCGCCCGCATGGGCCAGTATCTGCTCATCGCCGACGACTCCACCGTCGGCCAGTATTTCCGCGTTACCCTGCCGCGCACCACCAGGCCGCTCATGATCCTCAATGAGCTCGACCCCCAGCCCATGCGCCTCAAACAGGCCTCGCTCGCGATCGACCTTGAGGGCATCGACCTGCTCGCCGACGGCCGCGTCGCCGTCCTCTCCGAACGCCTGCGCTCCCTGGTCGATCACGACGGCATCGTCGCCGAATATGACTCCCTGTTCAGCGAAGTCGGCAAACGCGGACTGGAAGGCCTCGCCGTCCGCCCGCTCCCCAAGTCCGCTTCCCGCATCGCCGTGCTGTGGGAAGGCGGTTTCCCCGACCAAAGCTCACTCCCCGCCCGCCTCCGCCGTTCCCGCGCGCCGCAACCCCTGCTCCCCCTCGTCCTCGTGCACGACCTCATCGCCCGCGGCCGCGCCGGACGCCTCCGCATGACCGACGCCGTTTCCACCGTCGAGCTCGACGTGCCCCATCTCCCCGGTGAAGCCACCACCGCGCAGCGTTTCCGCGCGCCCGATCTCGTGTGGATGCGCAACGGCGCCGATTGGGGATTCATCGTTCTGATTTCGTCGCAGAACGCCGGCGACCAGCCCACCTTCGCCTATCACTGGCTGCAACGCTTCGGCCTCGACGGCAAACGCATCGGCGAACCCCTCGACCTTGCCCTCCACGTTCCCGCCGATCACAAAGCCGCCAACTGGGAAGGCATATGCTGGTTCGAACCCGGCAAGAGCGTCGTCCTCGTCCACGAATCCAGCCCAAAACTCCCCGCCGCCGCCTTCGTCCTCGACCTGCCGCCCGATTGGCAATGCCCCGCCCAAGGACTCTGACGGCCACTCGCGCCTGGGCCGCGTGGGCCGTGCGGCGAGCACCGCTTGCGACGCATAGACCGCTTCGCGAAGCCTAGCCCAAAACGGATCGTCCCCGCCCGCCAGCGCATCAACGGCCACTCGCGCCTGGGCCGCGTGGGCCGTGCGGCTAGCACCGCGTGGGCCGTGCGGCTAGCACCGCCTAGCGCCCCAGCGTGTCGGCCAGCGAGAAGATCGGCAGATACAGCGACACCAGCACGAACGCCACAAAGATGCCCATGAACAGCATGATCGCCGGCTCAATCAACGCAAGCGATGCCGTCATCCGCGTGTTCACGTCCTCTTCATAAAACTCGGCCACGCTGTTCAACATCGCCGGCAACGCGCCCGTCGATTCGCCCACTTCAATCATGTCGATCGCCAGCGGCGGAAACACGCCCGTCTTCTGCAGCGCGTTCGAAAGCGGCTGGCCTTCTTTCACAAGCTGCCGCGCCTGGCTCAACGCCTTGCGCAGCGTGCGCGCGCTCAGCGATTCGGCCGCCGTCTCGAGCGCCTGCACCAGCGGAATGCCGCCCACCAGCAGCGTCGACAACACGCGTCCCAACTGCGCCACCTGATACTTCGTCCAGATGTCGCCCAAGATCGGCGTGCGGCGCTGCACCGTCTCCATCTGCGTCTTGCCCCGCTCGGTTTGAATCCAGAACCGGAACGCCACCGCCAAGCCCGCCACCGCCGCGGCAATCACAAGAATGTACTCCCGCGCCCCCGTGCCCACCGCAATCAGCACCTGCGTCATATACGGCAGTTCGCTGTCCAGCGACTTATACAGGTCCGCGAAGTTCGGCACCACGTAGGTGATCATGAACACCACCAGCAGCGACACCAGCACAATCAGAATCGCCGGATACAGCAGCGACACCACAATCTTCTTCCGCACCGTCAGGTTCAGCCGCTGATAGCTCACATACCGCTCAATCACTTCGGCCAGCGAACCCGACTTCTCACCCGCCAGAATCGACGTCACATAGATGGGTGGAAACACCCGTTGCCGGGAAAACGCCTCACTCAGCATCGTGCCATTGCGCACTTCGTCGCGCACGGCTTTCACATACTTCCCCATCTTCGGGTCCGTCAAACGGTCGGCCAGCAGGTCGAGCGACTTCAGAATCGGCAATCCCGCCCTCACAAGAGTTAGAAATTGCTGGTTGAAGATCAGGAACTTTTCCAGGTTGATCTTCTTGCTTCCCCCGCCCAGCCGCGCCGACAGCCCGCCCCGCGCCTTCACCGAGTACACCAGGAAGCCCTGTTGCGTCATCCGCTCCCGGAGTTCTTTCTCCGATCCGGCTTCGGCCACCTGCTGTTTGATCTCGCCTTTTCCGTCGGCGTATTTCAGTAAAAATTCCGCCATAAATCAGCGCGCCTCATCCTGCGGGTCTTTCACATCCACAATCGGCACGCCGTCAGGCGCCTTGAACGCAAACTGCCCCGCCGGAAACTTCTGGTTCGCCTGCTCGGAGGTGAACCGGAACTTCATGGTCGATTTGTCCTGCCCCGTCACCGCCAGCTCCCGGATCGCGAAATCCGTCGCCACGATGAACTCCACCTCGTTGTACGGTGCCTTCTCCGACTTCGGCTTCGCCACAATGTGGTACTCCCCGTTCTCCACCCGGTAACGAAACTCCCGGAAGTCCCGCTGAAACTCCAGCCGCCCCATCAGAAACGCCAGCGGTGCGCGCAGGTCCGAACTTTCCTTCGTCTTCGTCCTTTCGACACGCCCCGCCGTCGGCGAATAAAACCAAACATGCGTGCCATCGACCAGAAACACTTTACCGGACGGAATCGTATAGTTCCAGCGCATCTTCCCCGGCTTGGCCAGCGTCAATTCGCCCGATTCCACCCGCGTCATCCGTCCCGGACCTCCATAGGTCTGTTGGAACAGAAATTGCATCGTTTTTGGGCGGTTGTAGCGTTCCTCTACAGATCTCAGCACAGTCTGGAGACTAGTCTGCGCGAAGGCCGCCATTGCGCCAAACAGCATGAGAACAGATACGATTCGTACACACATCACATCTGGTTTGACGCGCCAACAAGCCCAAGTGTGCAACCTATTCGCGCGGCCGTACTATGTACTTTTTCCACACCTGCTCACAGGAAAGCGATTGCCTGAAGAAAATTGAAATGGATCCTATTGATTCACGCAAAATCGGACGAAACTCTCTTGACTCCCTCCCTTCGCAAGCTCATGATGCTCGTAGACAAAGAACTGACGTGCGCGAGGTCAGCACAATGAATCATTCGACTTCAACGTCAAAACGCCCATCCGACTCCACGGTCACCGTACTTTCCGTATCACCATCGGCAGTCGCCCAAAATCGCCTGGGTCATATTTTCGGACACACAAACTGGAAACTGGAAACCGCGGACTCCTGCTATGACGCGCTGCGCCGGCTGCAGGACCTCCATACGGCAGTCGTCGTCTGTGAGCACAAACTCCCCGATGGCGGCTGGCAAGACCTTCTGAACGGTGTGCTGGCGCTTCCCAGCCCACCCAATGTGATCGTTACCGCCCCCGATGCCGACGACGTGCTTTGGACCGACGTCCTCAATCGCGGCGGCTACGACGTCCTCGCCCGGCCCTTCGACCCCTCAGAGGTTGTGCGCATCATCAGCCTGGCCTGGATGAACTGGAAGCAGACTCACCGCCGGTCCGCCGTTCGCGAGACCGCGCCGCTCACCATGTCCGCTCCGGCAGCCATGCCGACCGCGGTCTGACGCGACCGCTTCCACGCCAACAATAAGATCCCGCCAAACACCGCCAGCGGCGGCACCAGCAACACCCATACGCCCTGCCACAGCACCAGCAATCGTGCCGCGCCCATCGCCTCCGCCGTGCGCGCGCACTGTACGCATTGCAACATCGCGAGCGCGTCCATCATCGCGCCACCATCCCCAGCACCCTGCCCGCATCGGGCAGAATGATCAGCAGCGCCAGCGCGATGAAGAAGAAGGCGGGAAACAGCGTCCAGGCCAACGCGCGCCGCTCCTGCGCCATGTGCATGAACCACGCCACAATCGACCCGGCCTTGACCAGCGAAAGCCCGATCAACAACGCCAGCATCACCGCCAGCGGCGTGTTCCAATAAGCCAGCAACACCTCCGCCGCCGTCAACGCCAGCAGCAGCCCCCACACCAGCAGATATTTCCTCATGGCTTTACCGCCGTCAGGTAGACCAGCGGAAAAAGGAACATCCACACCAGATCCACAAAGTGCCAGTAAAGGCCGCCCACCTCGACATCCTCTTCCGTGAACCGCCCCGCGCGCACACCCGCGCCCAACACGGCCAGGTACACAATCCCGCTCGCCACGTGCGCCATGTGCAACCCGGTCAACCCGAAGAACGTCGCCCCAAACAGCGGATCGCCCCACGGGTTCGCCCGCAGCGTCACGCCGCCGGCAATCAAATGCCGCCACTCGGCCGCATGCAGCGCGATGAATCCCGCGCCGCACAAAATCGTCCCCGCAATCCACGCCGCCGTCCGCCCGCGGTCGCCCTTGCGCATCGCATCCACCGCCAGCACCATCGTCAGGCTCGACGTCAGCAGCGCGAACGTCATCAAGGCCGCGTAAAGAATGCTCGGCGAAAAATCGAACGGCCGCGGCCACTCGGGCGACGCCATCCGCACATAGCCGTAGCAAAGGAACAGCGTGGTGAACGTGAGCGCGTCGCTCACCAGGAACAGCCACATGCCCAGCTTCTTCGGGCTGGTTAAGACTTGGCCCACAGCAACAGACATAGCACCACCATCCATAATGCGCCCAGCGTGTGCCAGTAGATCCGCACCGCCGCCGCCGATCCCGCCGTCGCCCGCCACGCGTTCCAACCGAGCGCCGCCACGCCGCCCGCCACGTGCGCGCCATGCACGCCCGTCAGCACAAAAAAGAACGCCGCCGCCGGACCGCTCGCCAACCCCGCGCCCAGCGTCTGCCACGCCCACGCCTGTCCCGCCAGAAACGCCGCGCCTAGCAACGCCGCCACACCCCAGCGCCGCATCTCCACCGCCACGCCTGAAGCCGCCAACACCGCCGTGTTCAGCCACACCACGCCCGGCAACGCCAGCGCCGCCCAGTCGCCGCCAATCCCGCGCCGGATCACCAGCGCGCTCGCCAGCGCCGAAAACAAAGTCAGCATCGAACCCGAAGCCAGCCACGCGCCTGTGGTTGCCAACCGCGCGTCCATCGGCCCCCGTGCGCCCATTCCCACCCGCGCGCCCGCCGCCAACCACCCCGGCGCCCTCATGACCTCTTCCCCGCGTCCTGCATCACATAGTCCGTCTCCGCGCCCGGCACGCTGTACTCATACGGACCATGCTCCACCCTCACCTCCGCGCCGCCAAAGTTATCGTGCGGCGGAGGCGACGGCACCGTCCACTCCAACGTCGTCGCTTCCCATGGGTTGATCACCGCCTTCGCCCCACGCCACATGCTCCAAAACAGGTTGAACACGAACAGCAGTTGCACCGCCGCCACCGTGAACGACGTGTGCGAAATGAACGTGTGCAACTGCGTGAGATTGGAGAGGAACTCAAACTCCTTGAAGTCCGGATACCGCCGCGGATTCCCCGCCAGCCCCGCCACGTGCATCGGCACGAAAATCCCGTACACGCCCAGGAACGTGATGTAGAAGTGGATCTTCCCGATCGTCTCGCTCATCATCCGCCCATACATCTTCGGGAACCAGTAATACGTGCCCGCGAACATCGCAAACACCGCCGCCACGCCCATGATGAGGTGGAAGTGGCCCACCACGAAGTAGGTATCGTGCAGATACAAATCCATCGCCGGCTGGCCCAGGAAGACGCCCGTGATGCCGCCCGCCACAAATAACGAAACGAACCCAAGCGCGAACAGCATCGCCACGTTCAGCCGCAGCCGCCCGCCCCACAGCGTCCCCAGCCAGTTAAATGTCTTGATCGCGCTCGGCACGCCCACCGTCATTGTCAGCACCGAGAAGGCAATCGACGTGTATGGGCTCATCCCGCTGATGAACATGTGATGGCCCCACACCACAAAGCCCAGGAAGGCGATCACCAGCATCGCCCCCACCATCGCCTTGTAGCCAAACACCGGACGCCGCGAATTCACGCTCAAAATCGTCGAGATCAAACCCATGCCCGGCAGAATCGCGATGTACACCTCCGGGTGCCCGAAGAACCAGAACAGGTGCTGCCACAAAATCGGCGAACCCCCGCTGTGGTTCAGAACGCGGTCGCTGATCACCAGCCCCGACGGCAAAAAGAAGCTCGTCCCGCCCCAGCGGTCCAGCAACAGCAGCAGCCCGGCGGCCAGCAGCACCGCGAACGCCAGCAGGCTGATGATCGCCGTCGTAAACCAGCCCCACACCGTCAGCGGCATCCGCGTCAGTGTCATGCCCGGCGCGCGCAGCTCCAGCACCGTCGTAATAAAGTTGATCGAGTTCAGCAGCGAAGCGATCGAAAACAGCGCGATCGACAAAATCCACATGTCCATCCCATCGCCCTGCCCCGGCCCCGCCACCTGGCCCACGGCCGACAGCGGCGGATAGGCCGTCCACCCGCCCAGCGGTGCGCCGCCCGGCACGAAGAACGCGCCCAGCAACACCAGCAGCGCCACGAACGTCGTCCAAAAACTTAAAGCGTTCAGCCGCGGAAACGCCATATCCGCCGCGCCAATCTGCAGCGGCAGAAAGTAGTTCCCAAAGCCGCCTTGCGGGGCCGTCGTCAGAACGAAAAACACCATCAGCGTCCCGTGCATCGTCATGATCGACAGGTACAGCTCGGGCGTCATGATCCTGCCCGCCGCCCCGGT
>CAYUZM010000250.1:0-7424 GCA_964449665.1 uncultured Solibacteraceae bacterium | reverse complement strand
TTTAGAGGAGCGGGATGACCCGTCGGGCCCCCCGCGCCGGCCGGACCGACCGTACGGGCTTCGGGCGAAGGGTGCGATGTTCGGTTGGCGGTTCGGGCGGCCCTTGGCGTAAATGCCCTCGGCCCAGGTTTGCGTGGCGAAAGGTTTGCCGAGAAGAAACTCGCCGGTGGTACGGTCAAGCACATAGAAAAAGCCGCAGCGGTGGGCCCAATAGATAAGCTTGCGCGGCTTGCCCTGCCAGTCGGCATCGACGAGCACGGGCACCTGGACGGCGTCCCAATCGTGAACGTCATGCGGCACGAACTGGTAGTGCCATTTGAGCTTGCCGGTGTCGGCGTCGAGGGCGATGGCGGAATCGGTATAGAGGTTGTCGCCGGGGCGGACGTCGCCGTTCCAATCGGGCGACGGGTTGCCGGTGCCCCAGATGATCAGGTTTTGCGCGGGGTCGAACGAGCCGGTGACCCAGGTGGGACCGCCGCCGCGCTTCCAGGCGTCGCCGCTCCAGGTTTCGCTGCCGGGCTGGCCGGGTTCGGGAACGGTCCAGAAGCGCCAGCGGCGTTTGCCGGTTTTGATGTCGTAGGCGTCGAGGAAACCGCGAATGCCGTATTCGCCGCCGGCCACTCCGGTGATGACCATGTCCTTCACGATGAGCGGCGCGCCGGTGAGGCTGTGGCCGGTTTTGGAGTCGGCCACTTCGACGTCCCAGAGCACGGCGCCGGTCTTGGCATGGAGCGCAACGAGGTGGGCATCGACCGTGCCGACGAAGACATGATCACCCGAGACGGCGACGCCGCGATTGACCTGACCGCAGCAGACGTTGATCTTCGACGGCAGGCTGCGGCGGTAGCGCCAAAACGGACGGCCGGTGGCCGCATCGAGAGCGACGACGTTCGACGGCGGCTCGCTGATGTACATGATGCCGTCGGCGACCAGCGGCGTCATCTCAATGCGTTCAGTGACGGGCATCTGGTAGACCCAGGCGACCTTGAGCTTGCTTGCATTCGTGCGGTTCACCTGATCGAGCGGGCTGTAACGCCAGCCTTTGTAGGAGCCGGAGTAGGTCATCCAGTTGTGCGGTTCGGCGTCGGCGTGCAGAAGGCGCTCGTAGGTGACCTGGCTTTGAGCGCAAGCGGCGGCGGCGAAAGCGAGCGTGAGAAAACGGGCGGCGAAAGGGGCGAAGATACCGGAACTTTTCATTCGGCCCTCCGTGGGCGCTGCAGAGTCCAGAGATAGGCGACGATGTCGCTCAGTTCCGCGTCGTTGAGTTTGCCTTTGTACGAGGGCATGAGCGAAGACTTGCTCACTTCGAATTTGCGGAAGTTGCGCTTCGGCAGGCTGAGCAGCCCGCGCGAAGCATGGAGCATCTGCACGTAGTAAGTGTCTTCATTCATGACGAAGCCTTTGTACGCTTCGCCATTTTCGAGGATCACGTCGGCGGACCAGTAGGCGCGGTCCACGGTTTCACTGGGATCGAGGATGGACTGGCGCAGTTGCGTGGCCGGACGTTGCGAACCGATGAAGGAGAGATCCGGACCTTGCACGCCGCCCGAGCCGCGCACAAGGTGGCAGCCATTGCAGCCTTTGGCAGTAAACAGCGCGGCGCCGCGCGTGGGGTCGCCGGGCGGAGCCTGGGCCGTGCCGCCGCGGCTGAGCGTGCGAACGTGCGTGACAATCTGCCAGACCTGATCGGCGGAGAAGAACTGGCCGGGCATGGCGGTACCGTCGATGCCATCGGTAATGGTGCGGTGGAGTTCGGCGTCGGATGCGCCGTGGAAGAAGACGCCCGTGGTGAGGTCGGGGCCCTTGCCGCCCTTACCCGTGATGCCGTGGCAATCGGCGCAGTGGGAGCGGAAGATGCGCGCACCGGCTTCGGCGTCGGCTTGCGTGGTGTGGGGATTGCGAACCGGCGGACCTTGTCCGAAGGCGAACGAGGCAAGCAGCAACGAGGCGGCAAGTGGTCTCATGAACCCGCACAGTATATATGCGGAAATTGTCGAGGAACAGCGGGCGGGGCAAGTGAGAATTGCGCACGACAGGAGCGTGGAAGATTCGCGGAAATGCGGGCGAGCCGAGGAAGCCTGAGCGTAGCTTATACGATAGACGAGACCGCGCGTGAGTACGCCGCCCGTTGCTGAGGCGCGACCGTGAGGGAGCGCTCCACCCGAGCGGCACATCCGAAGGCGCGAATGAGATACTTCATCACGTTCAGCTGCTACGGCGCACATCTCCACGGAGATGAATCGGGTTCCGTGGACCGCCGGCACAATCTCTTTGGAGGCCGATTGGCGGAGGCCGATCCAGGGCGCGCCGAAGTGGAACGTCGCAGCATGAATCACCTCCCGTATGTAATGGACAGTGAGAGCCGTGCGATGTCGCTCCAGGCGCTCACCGAGGTCTGCTCTCACCGGGGTTGGAATCTGTTCGCTGCGCATGTACGGACCAATCACGTGCATGTCATCGTCGAAGCGGAAGTCCCGCCTGAGAAAGTGATGAATGATTGCAAGGCTTATGCCAGCCGGGCATTAAACCGGATCGAGGGCGGGGAACCAGGCCGGAGGCGATGGGCGCGTCATGGCAGCACGCGATGGCTGTGGAAGGATCAGGATGTTCATGAGGCGATTCGCTATGTGGTCGAAGAGCAAGGCGAGCCGATGGCCGTTTTCTTGGGCGACGTGCCCTGAGGCCCGCCGGCCGCTCGCTCACGCCCATCGGCCGCTCGCTCACGCGCGCGGCTCGGTAACGGATTGTGACTCGAACGGATCCAGCGGCGGCTCCATGGTGATGTCACACACCCTGGTGTTGGACTGTACGAGGTGGAGCGCCGCCTACGGCCGGCCGGGGTCCCAGATCGTGCCGCCGATGAACCGCTCTTTCCCCGCGTCTTCGTTGAAGTAGTAGGTGGTGACGAGCATGCCATCGGGACGCTTGACGGTGCGCGGGTAGCCGAGATCGGTGCCGCCGCCATCCTGGCGGACGATGAACTCTTTGCCCCACGAGAGGCCGTTGTCGGAACTGATGCGGGCGCGGATGCCGTAGGGCGGCAGACGGTAGCCGTAGGTGATGACGAGGCGGCCGTCGTCGAGCTTCACCATGCTGGGCGGGTTGCCGCCGATGTCGAGCGTGGCCTGATTCACAAACTGCCACGATTCGCCATTGTTGTAGGTGCGATAGATGTCGATCCAGCGGCGGCGGCGGATGGCGGTCACAATGTCCGTCGCGCTAAGCCGGACCGACGACGGCATGATGGCGAAGTCCTCCGGCTCTGGTCCGACGAAGGAGACCATGTTCCACGTCTTGCCGCCGTCCTGCGTGCGCACGCAGATGACGCGCCCTTCCTTGCGGTTCGATTTGGCGGCGGTGAGGAAGGCGAGCATGTCTTGCTTGCCGTTGACGACGTAGTCGGTGCGGGCGGCCGTGCCGGGCTGGCCGAAGTTGGGCAGCTTGCAGGGGCCAAGCCACGAGTGGCCGCGATCCATCGAGTAGTGGAAGCGCGAATCGCCGTCGTGGATGCTGGTCATGCGGAAGGTGATGGCGAAATCGGGGTGGGTGAAGTCGATACCGCCGGGGCAGTCGGCGGGGGCTTTACCGGCGAGGGCGGTGGGAACGTTGGCCACGCGCGTACTGGGCGGCGGGCGTAGGCCGTCGGGGCGTTCCAGGCTCCACGTTTTGCCCCCATCGAGGCTGCGCGCCAGGACGTGTTCGGCCGGGCGGGCGTAGTCGATGTCGTGGCCCGTGGCGTTGTCTTTGAAGTAGCCGAGCTCAAAGCCGACCAGAATTTCGTTGCCCCACGACCATATGCCGTGATTGGCGGGCCAACCGCCGAAGCGCCCGGATTCGTGGTGAACCTTCAGATGTTCAATGACGCGCGGGGGCTGTTCGGCGCTCAGCGGGGCCACAGCCAGAAGCGCGCCGGCGGCCAGAAGCGTCGCCGCGGCCGGAAGCGCACCGGCGGCGGCCGGCAGCCGGGAGTAAATTCGGAGTTTCGTATTCATTTATCCTTTTAACGCAAGCCCGCGCATCGTTCCCGTGGAGGAGGCGAAGCGGTCCGCTTCGATGCCCATGCGCTGGGCCATGCTGACGAAGAGATTGGGCAGCGGGTAGTTCTTCTGCTGGTCGAAGGCGAGGTGCTGGCCATGTTGGAAGCCGCCTCCGGCGAGCAGGATGGGCAGGTTATCGGTTGTGTGTTTGTTGGCGTCGCCGAAGTTGCTGCCGTAAAGAACCATGGTCCGGTCGAGCAGCGGCTGGCCTGCCTCTCGCACGCTCTTCAGTTTTCCGAGCAGCCCGGCGAGCAGGCGCATGTGCCACTGATCGATCGCTTCCAGTTGCGCAAGCTTGCTTTCATTGCGGCCGTGGTGCGAGAGGTTGTGATAGCCGTCGCTGATGTTGACGCCTTCGATGTCGATGGCGGGCGAGGCGGCGCTATCGAGAAAGAGCGTGATGAGTCGCGTGGAGTCGGTTTCGAAGGCGAGGCGCGACATGTCGTACATGAGCCGCACCTTTTCCATGTAGGCCCGGCTGCTGTCGGGATCGTTGGGCGGCGGCTGCGGAGCCTTGGGTTTGGGTTTGCGTTCCCAGGCTCGGGCCAGGACGAGGCGGCGCTCCAGTTCGCGAACTCCGGTGGCGTACTGGTCCAGACGTTCGCGGTCGCGCGGGCCCAGTTGCGCGTTCAGCCCGCCGGCGTGCGCGGCGACGGAATCCATGATGCTCTCGCCCAGTTGGAGGCGCGCGATTTGGCGTTCCACCTCCTCTTCCGTGCCTTGCAGGAAGAGTTTGCGGTAGACACCGGCGGCGCTTTCTTCGCAGGGAATCATGACGCCGGAGCCGGTCCAGGTGAGGCTGCGCGGGCCGCGGTTCACATTGACGCCGAGCGTGATAGAGGGAAAGCGCGTGTGGACGCCGATCTGATCGGCCATGAACTGATCGAGCGAAATGGAGTTGCGGAAGCCGCCGTTGGCCGGATGGGGCGCGGCGGTGAGAAAGCAGACCTCCGACGAGTGGCTGCCATCAACATCGGGATGAGAGACGCCCGTGATGGTAGTGAAGTCGTCGCGGAATTCGGCGAGCGTTTTGAGATAGGGCGAGAGTTCGTAGCCGCGGCCGGCGGTTTTGGGCGTGAAGCCGTTGGGCAGCAGACCGAGATTATTGCAGATGGCGAGCATGCGGCGCGGAGGCGCCGTGGCCGCATCGGCCGCCAGAGCCGGGCGCATGGCATCAAGCATCGGCAGGCCGAGCGCGACTCCGGCGCCGCGCAGAAAGGCCCGGCGGGGGAGTGCGCGGCGGGTGAGGAAGTGGAATCGGCTCATGCTGGTGTCTCCGCTACTTGTTGGTGAACAGCTTACTTTGCACAACCTGGTGGAGCAACGAACGCACGCCGTAGCGCTCCTTCGCCGCCGCGTCGAGGATGCGCTCGACTTCGGCGCGGTCGGCAAATGAAAGGGGCGCGCCGGTGCCATACACGACGAACTGGCGCACGAGATTGCGGGCGAGCTGGCGCTCGTTGCTGAGCAACAGGCGTCTGAATTCGACGATGTCGTGGAAAGCTTCGCCGGTGGCGAGCTGGCCGCTGGCGTCCACGGGTTGCGAGAGGCGGAACGAGAAAGGAATGCCGTTCTTGCCGAAGCCTTTCACGGGTTCGCCTTCGCCAATGGAGCGGTAGCGCCCGCGCCATTTGCCGAGCACGTCGAAGCTCTCCAGGGCGAAGCCTGGGGGATCGATCTTGCGATGGCATGCCGCGCAGGAGGCGTTGGAGCGGTGCTTGTCGAGCTGCTGGCGAATGGTGGTGGCGCCGCGCGTGTCGGGTTCGACGGCGGGCGTGCCGGGCGGCGGGGGCGGCGGCGGTTCGCCGAGGATGCGTTCCATGATCCATGCGCCGCGCAGGACGGGCGAGGTGGTGGTGCCGTTGGCGGTGACCTTGAGAATGCTGGCTTGCGTGAGCAGACCTCCGCGCGGGCTGTTGGCCGGCAGTTGCACGGAGCGCATGGCGATTCCCTCAACCGGCGGGAGATCGTAGTGGCGGGCAAGGTGCGAGTTCACGTAGGTGAAACGCGCATCGGCGATGCTGGCGGCGGGAAGGTTCCGCCGGACGAGATCGCCGAAGAAGAGCTGTGTCTCTTTGAGCGCGGATTCGAGCAGCAGGTCGTCCAGATAGTATTCGGGGTAGAGCGTCTGGTCGGGCGTCGTGTCGCCGAGTTTGCGCAGGTCGAGCCAGTAGTCGAGGAAGGCGTTGAGGAAGTCGGCCGAGCGCGGAGCGTCGAGCATCCGGTTGGTTTGCGCGCGCAGCACTTCGGGCTTGCGGAGCGCGCCGGTTGCGGCCAAAGCGCGCAGTTCGCGGTCGGGCGCGGCGTTCCATAGAAAGTAGGAGAGGCGCGAGGCGAGCGCGTTGGCGTGAAGCGGGCCTGGCTCTTCTTCCAGGTAAAGGAAGCCGGGCGAGCAGAGCACGGCGGTGTAGCCGGCGAGCATCGCTTCGGTGAAATCGGGCGAGGCGGCGTGCGTTGCCTTCGTCGAGGCGGGCGCGGCAGCGTGCTTTGCGGCGGCGGCTCCGGGCGAGGCGGCCAGGCGCGCGTTCACAATCTTCAGGTAGCGCTGAACCTCCGCTTCCTGCGGCGCGCGGCGGTAGGCGGCCGCCATGAATTGGCGCAGGGAACGCTCGGCATCGCCCGGCGTGATCGGTAAACGCGGCACGCCCCGCAACGGGCCGGTGACTTCCATCCAACGGTAAGCGACGCCGGGCATGCCTTCGGCCGTGGCGTCGGGACTGCCGACGAAACCGGGACGGGAGCGGAAGAGGCGCGCGGCATCGGGCAGTATTTTTTCGCCGGGAAGCAGATCGACTTCCAGTTCGTGGACCGTAGGTTCGGGCGTCACGTCGAACGTGCCGAGCAGGCGCTTTTCGCCGCCTTCGCTCAGGGCGTAGAGCGTGACGGGTTCCACTGTGCGGCCGCGCGAGGTGAAGCAGCGGTCCGGCCGCCAGTAGGGAATCTTGTCGCCGCGCAACTGCGCGCTGTAGACCGTGCCGAGCCATAGAGAGAAGGAGTTGAGCCGGAGCTTGTAGCGGCCTCCGGCGGGCGCGGCAAACTCGTCGAAGTGATAGCCGTTGCCGATGTAGGTGCTGGCGGGCGTGGCGAAGCCTTCAAGCTCGCGCTTCGCGGGATCGGCGGCGCCAACCGTAAGCGGAGCTTTTTCGACGAGCACATCCGGCTGGGCGTCGAAACCGAGAATGGGAATCATGGCGCGCTCGGAGCTGCGGTTGAACGGGCTGTAGCGCATGCGGTTGAGCATCTGCTTCTGGTCGCGCGCGTAGTAGCGTTGGGTGGTTTCGGCGGCGTTGGAGGCGTCCAGCACGAGGCGCAGAGCCTGTTCGGCGGTCTCCATGTAGCGCGACATCTGGACGTGCGAGACGTCGAGCGCCTGGCCGGATTTGTTGA
>CAYUZM010000249.1:0-7464 GCA_964449665.1 uncultured Solibacteraceae bacterium | reverse complement strand
CTCGAGCTATGACGGACGCCGGCGCCGGTGGGTCACCTACAACGGCTATGCCGATTTCCTGCTCGGGTTGCCGAACGCGATGGGCAAGGACGTCCAGTACATCAACCCGTCGGCCGTGCGCATGCCCGGCTGGGGCTTCTACGCCCGCGACCAGTGGCAAATTAACCGGCGATTGAAGCTCGATATCGGAGCCCGTTTCGAACGGTACCCGTTTGCGCGCCGCGACCACCGAGGCGGCGAGCGCTACGATCCCAGCACCGATCTCGTGCTCATTGGCGGCCTTGGCAACACGCCCACCGACACGGGGGTAAGAGTGCCCCGGCTGCAGGTTGGACCGCGGGTCGGGATTGCCTATCAGGCGACAGATAAGACGGTCATCCGCGCCGGCTACGGCATCTCGATCGATCCGGACACAAACCGCTACATGCGCGACTCATACCCGGCCACGGTCTCCTCGCAGTTCAACGCGGCGAGCACGCTGCAGGCCGCCGGAACGCTGCGCACCGGCATTCCCGCCGTCGTTGTGCCCGACCTCAACACGGGCGCGATTGCCATTCCGAAGACCGTCGGAACCGTGACGTGGCCGGAGAAGTATGACCGCGGATACTTCCAGAGTTTCAACTTCTCGATTCAGCAAGACCTGGGCGCGGGTTTCAATTTCACGACGTCGTATGTGGGCACGCGCGGCATTCGCCAGACCGCGCGCGTGAACATCAACTATTCGTTGCCGGGGCAGGGAACGGCGCTCGGCCGCGTGTTGGGGCAAAAGTGGGGCCGCACGGCCAATGTTACGGTTTACCAGCCGTTCAATACGACCAACTACAACGGCTTCCAGAATCAGCTGAAAAAACAGTTCAGCAACGGCGGGATGTTTGGCGTCACCTACACGTGGTCGAAGGCGATCTCGTTCGCCGACAACAACGATTCCGGCTTGTCATGGCACCAGCCCGAGTTGTGGGGCCGCAACCGCGCGCCAGCCGGATTTGACCGTACCCACAATTTCCAGATGTACGGTGTCTACACGCTGCCATTTGGAAAAGGCCAGCGCTACGCAAACGACGGCATCGCCGGCCGCATCGCCGGCAACTGGCAGCTCAACGCAATCTTCAGCAAGTACACCGGCACGCCATTTACGATCGGCACCTCGAACGCGAGTTTGAACGCCGCCGATGGTACGCAGACCGCGGACCAGGTGAAAGACAAGGTTCAGATTCTCGGCGGTGTCGGACGCGGCAATTCGTGGTTCGATCCAACGGCCTTCATTCCGGTCACGGCCGTGCGCTATGGCAACAGCGGGCGGAACATCGTGCGCGGTCCGGGCGTGACCAATCTCGACGCCAGCATCTTCCGAGATTTCCCGCTGACGGAGCGCTTCAAGCTGCAGTTCCGCGCCGAAGCGTTCAACGTGTCGAACACGCCGGCGTTCAACAATCCCGGTGCGACCGCGTCGTCGGCAACGCGCAACGCGGCGGGTGACATCACCGCACTGGGTGGCTACACCGAGATCACGGGCGCCGCGGCGACCGAACGCCAGTTCCGGTTTGCCTTGAAGTTGATGTTCTGAGCGGTTGCCGGAATATGCGGTCCGGGGATCCCGGCTGTTTCCCCGGGCCGCTATTTCCAGGCATGACGGCGCTATACTCCAGAGATCCAGTTGTTCGGGTTCGCGTTTCCTGGAGGGAACATGCTTCGTATTGCCGCGCTTTTCCTGACGCTGTTTGCCGCGTTGGCCTCCGCCCAACCGGTGATCAGCGGCCTGCAGAATAACTACAGCTACCTGTTGCCGGGTACTCCGAACTACGCCTTCGCGCAGGGAGGCATCTTCGTTCTCTACGGTTCCGGTCTCGCGCCGGCGGGCCTGCTTTCCAACGGCTTCAATCCGTCGCTGAACCGGAACCTGGGCGGCGTATCGATCAAGATCACGGTGAGCGGAACGGCCACCGAGGCGGTGCCGTACTACGTTTCGCCGGGCCAGATTTCAGCCATCCTTCCTTCCGCCACGCCAGTGGGCAATGGCACGATTACGGTCACCTACAACGGCGCGACGAGCGCGGGTTTCCCGATTCAGGTGGTGCAGGGCGCCTTCGGCATCATGACCATGAGCGGCAATGGACTCGGGCAGGCCGTGGTGATGGACGCCAACTATAACTACCTCACGCCGACCAATGCGGCTAAAGAGGGACAGACGGTCATCTTCTGGGGGACGGGCCAAGGCGCCGATCCGAACAACGAAACGCAGCTCATCGGCCCACCGGAAAATTTGACATCGCTGCCGTGTAAGTTCTACATAGGAAACAAGCTGGCCGGGGTTGCCTATCACGGCCGGTCCCAATATCCGGGCCTGGATCAGATTGTGGTGAAGGTGGCGCAGGGTGTCAACGGCTGCTACGTGTCGGCGTATGTGAAGACGGGGAACTACATCAGCAACTTCACGACGATTCCCGTGGCTACTGGATCAGGCTGCGGGGAGTTCTTTGCGACGCCGGAGGAACTGGTGACCTACAATTCGAAACCGAGCGTGGCGGCCGGCTGGCTGTATCTGGGCAAGTTCATCTCCAACACGCCGGCGTTCACCATCGGCGGCTTCACAACGCCCGCGACGACAACAGTGACTAACGCCGCCAACGCGCAGTTCCTGCGCTACAAGCCATTCGACTATGTGAACTACGGCGCCATCAGCCAGCCGTCTTATGGAAACTGCGTGACGACGGTGTTCGATTTGAAGAACCCCTTCACGGCGCCGGTGGTGCAATACCTCGATCCGGGGGCCGTCACGTTGACTCTGCCCGACGGAAGCGTGCGCAACCTCGTGAAAACGCCGAACAGTTATGTGCTCAGCGGCGGCGGCGGCGCGACGCCGACGTTCATTCCCGATTCGGGGGGAACGTTCACATTTAAGAACTCGGGCGGCACGGATGTGGGCGTGTTCAGCGCGCCGGTCGCGGTTGCGCCGGCGTTCAATTGGACGAACCGCGCTTCGATTGTGAACGTGAGCCGCGCGCAGAGCCTGGAGATCACCTGGAGCGGCGGCGAGGCGAATGGATATGTGGTGGTGACCGGCTCGTCGTCCAACTTGACCACGGTGGTTACCTCGTTTAGTTGCACCGAGCGCGCGAATGTGGGCAGGCTGACGATTCCGCGCGATGTCCTGGCGTCGATGGTGCCGAGCGGGCAAAGCCCGGGGGCGCCGATTCCGACGGGGCAAATGATTGTGTACAACTACAAGCTGCCAGTGAAGTTCACGGCGCCCGGCATCGACAACGGCAATATCAGCTACTACACGGGCGATACGGCGCTGGTGAACTATCAATGAGCGCCCGGCACGCCGCTTAGTCGCCGTGGGCGGGCGAGGGGACGGCCGGGGCGTGTTTGCCGCGCGTGATCCAGGCGCGGGCGTCTTCCACCAGCGAATAGCCGACAGGCACCACTAGCAGCGTCAGCACGAGGCAAAGCGACTGGCCGCCGATGATCGTTACGGCGATGGCGGAGCGCTGCGAGGCGCCGACGCCCATGCCCACGGCCGTGGGAACGAGGCCGGCGATGATCGAAAGCGTCGTCATCAAGATCGGCCGCAAGCGGACGCGGTTGGCTTCCATGATCGCTTTGCGCAGCGGGAATCCCTCGTTGCGCAGGTGGTTCATGTAGTCGATCTGCAGAATGCCGTTCTTTTTCACGATGCCGAGCAGCAGCAGCACGCCGAGGGCGCTGAAGAGGTTGAGTGTGCGGCCGGTGGCGATCAGGCTGAGCAGGGCGAACGGGATCGACAGGGGCAGGGTGGCCAGAATGATGAACGGGTGGATGAGGCTCTCAAACTGCGCCGCCAGCACCATGTACATGAAGATGGACGCAAGGCCAATGGCCATCAGCATGTTCTGCGTGGTCTCTTCGAGCACCTTGACCTGTCCGCTGAAGGCGGTTTGATAACCGGGAGGCATGCCGACGCGGTCAATGGCGGCCGTGGAAGCCGCGGCGGCCTCGCCGAGCGAGTGGCCGTTGGCGACGTTGCCGTAGATGCCCACGGAGAACTGCCGCGCATAGCGGTCGATACGCGAAGGCCCGAGGCCTCGCTCGAGGGTGGCGACGGAGTCCAGGCGGATGAGACCCAGCTTTCCAGAAGGAATCAGCAGTCGGCTGACAACGCTTGGATCGTCGCGCTGGCCGGGCATAAGGCGCATCGTTACCGGATACTGTTCGGAGTCTTCCTTGAACGTCGAGATCTCATCTTCACCGGACATCAGCAGACGAACCGCGCCGGCGATGTCGGAGACGCGCACGCCGAGGTCGCTGGCAAGCTGGCGGTCGATGGTGACCTGGATCTCCGGGTTATTGAGATTCAAATTGGCCTTGAGATCGGTCAACGACGGCTCCTTCTGCATTTCGAGCAGGGCCTCTTTGGAGAGGACGACGAGCCGGTTGATGTCGGGACCGAGAATCTGCATGCGGATGGGTGAGAAGGTATCTCGGCCGCCCAGGACGTTGGGGAAGTTGATGCGGGGGCGGTACTGCGCGTAATCCTTGATGGATTCGCGGACCTTCTGGCCGATTTCTTCAATGGAACCACGTTGTTCCGGCGGCGCGAGAAGAACCGTCGAGAACGACATCGTGACACGGTCCATGAACTGCGACGAGCCCGGCACGGTCAGAATAACGCCGGGGACCTTGTCGACCTTGGCCAGCATTTCGCGCGTCACCCGTTCGGTCAGCTCAAGGGAACTGCCTTCGGGGAGTTCGAGAAAAATGCCCAGCTCCGACTGGTCTTCCTGCGGCATCCAGTCGCGGCCAATGCGTTGATTCAGAAAGTACGTGGAACCGAGCGTGATACAGCAGATGCCGATGATGACCCAGCGGTGATTGAGCGACCAGGTGAGGACGCCCAGGTACAGGCGCTCCATCCAATTGGGTTCCATCAGGTGGTGCGGCTTGTGTTCACCGCCCTTGCGCTTCAGCAGGCGGGCGGCAAGTGAAGGCGTCACCGTGAACGCAACGAGCATGGAGACCATGATCGAGAACGCCATCGTCCAGCCGAACTGATTCAGAAAGCGCCGGGCGTATCCGGACATGAACGCAATCGGGACGAAGATGATGACCAGCGAAATCGTGGTGGCCACAACGGCGAGCGAGATTTCCTTGGTCGCCTGAATGGCCGCTTCTTTGGGCGGAAGGTCCTTCTCCTCCAGGAAGCGGACGATGTTTTCGAGCACGATGATGGCGTCGTCAATCACGATGCCGACGGCGAGCGTCAGCCCAAGCAGCGTCATCGAATTGAGAGTGAAGTCCATCACGCGCAACACGGTGAACGTGGTGATGATCGAAGCCGGAATGGCGAGCGCGCTGATGAGCACGGTGCGCCAGTCGCGAATGAAGAGAAACACGATGAACGAGGCCAGTAGCGACCCGAGTACCAGGTGCTCTTCGAGCGCTTTCACCGAGGCGCGAATATAGGAGGCCTGCTCTTTGACCAGTTCCGTTTTCACACCGGCCGGCAGTTGGCCCTGCACCAGTTTGAGCTTCGCCAGAATACCGTCCACGACTTCCACCGTGTTCGTGCCGGTTTGGCGTTGAATGCCCATGGTCACCGCGGGTTGTCCGCGCAAGTAGGCAAACGTGCGCTTTTCCGCCATGCCGTCTTCGGCGAATCCGATATCCTTCATGCGGATATTGGAGCCGTTGACGTTCTTGATGATGATGTCGTTGAATTCGGCGACGGACGTGACGCGGCCCATCGTGCGCACGCCCACCTCCTGCGGACCGTTGATCATGCGGCCGCCCGGAGTTTCGATGTTCTCCGTGCGAATGGCGCGCTCCACATCCTGCGCCGTGAGGTTGTAGGCGTTCAGCTTGTTGATGTCGAGGAAGATGTTGACTTGGCGGTTGCGCGCGCCGCCGATATCGATGGCGGCGACGCCATCGACGGTTTCCAGGTTGCGCCGCACCTGTTTGTCGGCAACCTCGGTGAGTTCCCGCACAGAGCGGTTGCCGTAGACCGCGATGGTCACCACCGGGTCGCGATCCAGCTCGGCTTTCTGCACGACGGGCGGCTGAATGTTGGGCGGCAGGCGGCGCATGGCGCCCGACACCTTCTCGCGCACATCCTCAACGGCGGAGCCGATGTCGCGCTCCATGATGAAGGTGATCATCACGTTCGCCGAGCCCTCGGTGACCATGCCCCGAATCTCTTCGATACCGCTGACCGAGGAGACCGCTTCTTCGACCGGAAGCACTACCTGCGACACCATTTCTTCCGGACTCGCGCCCGGCAGGCGCAGGCGAACGTAGATCGTGGCGGGATCGGACTGAGGGAAGAGATCAACGCCCAGGTCCATGAAACTAAAGACGCCCAGCACCACCATGAACATGATGAGCATGAAGGCGAAGACGGGCCGGTTGACGCAAATCTCGCTTAAGCGCAAAAGGATCTCCTCACGGAAAGTATAGATGGTTTCCGTGGGGGGCGAGGTTACCCTATCCGGCCCGTTCAGAAGGCAATTAGACGCGGGCGCCGACCAATGCCGAGAGCTTGCCGACAATTTCGCGCAAGGCCACCGACTGCGCGCTGAGTTGCTCGGCGGCGGCGGCGCATTCTTCGCTGCTGGCCGCCGAGTTTTGCGTTACCTGCTGCATGGCGAGCGAGGCGGACGTGATCTGTTCCAAACCGTGGGACTGTTCCTCGCTTCCGCCGCGGACCTGTTCGACCAGCAGTTTGGTCTGCGCGGTCTGGTTAGTGATGGCGCGGATGATGGAACTGACCTCACCCACTTTTACCTGTCCTCCCTTTGATTTAGCGATGGATTCCTCGATAAGGGTTGAGGTGTCGCGGGCGGCCTGCGCGCTGCGCTGGGCCAGGTTGCGCACCTCGTCGGCGACGACCGCGAACCCCATGCCCGCCTCACCGGCGCGAGCGGCCTCGACGGCGGCGTTGAGAGCCAGGATATTCGTCTGGAAGGCGATTTCATCGATCACCTGCATGATCTTGGAGATCTTCTCGCTTTGCCCGTTGATTTCGTTCATGGCGACCACCATGGCGTCAAGCGAACGGTTGGCCTCGACGAACTTCTGTTCGGCCTGGAGGACGGAATCGGCGGCGGCGCGAGCGCTTTCGCGGTTGCGCGTGGCCATGGAGTTGATCTCTTCGGTGGCGGCCGAGGTCTCCTCAAGCGAGGCCGACTGCTCGGACGCGCTCTGGGCCATGGACTGCGACGATGCGGCCACTTCGTGAGCGGCGCTGGAAACCTGGGTGGCGGCTTGGGTGAGGGCGACGATGCCGCCGTTCAGCGTGGAATTCACCGAACGCACGATCCAAAACGTCGCGCCGGCCAGGACGAGCAGCGAGAGCGTACAGGTAATGTAGGCCAGCAACTTGCTGCGCGAGATGTTGACGACGGCTTGCTCCTGGGCGTGAACCAGCGTTTGCTCCATCAGGTCGTCGAGTTCGCCCATGCTGCCTTCGAGCTCATCAAATTTGGC
>CAYUZM010000248.1:0-7472 GCA_964449665.1 uncultured Solibacteraceae bacterium | reverse complement strand
GGGAGCCGCCCCGCCAATCCCCGAACCCAGACTGTGCCGGCCAGACTGGGTTCATCGAGGTGCCGTTCCGGTGGCCGTGAAGTCCGCGGAATCGCGACATCTTTTGCCAATACTCGTGCCATGGTCCACAAGAAAAAGCCGCTTGACGCGCACCCGCTAATACGCTACATTTTGTAGCGCTACAATGTTTCGCGCAAGCAAGTCCCGCAAACCCCTCAGCCCGCTCGAACTCCTCGTCATGGACGTCGTGTGGAGCCAACCCGGCCTGAGCGCTGAGGCGCTCTGCCAGGCCCTTGTGGGGCGTCATCCGATGAAGGAGTCCACGGCGCGAACGGTGCTCAAGCGCCTGGAGGAGAAGGGCTACGTCCGCCACACGGTAGAGGGCCGGACGAATCTCTATCGTGGTTGTGAACAACCCGAGCACCTCGCCGCGAAAACCGTTCGCCAAATTATCGACCGCTGGTGCGGAGGCTCGATGGAGCGTCTGCTCGTCGGCCTGGTCGATCACGAAGTCGTTGGCCGCGAGGAGTTGCGCGAACTCGCTCAAAAGATCTCCAGCAGAAAGGCAGAAGGGAGAAAGTGATATGCAGTCATTCGGCGTGGATGTCTTGGCAGCGCTCTTGTGGAAGCCCGCCGTGCTCGCCGCCTGCGCCGCGCTCGGTGCGCTCGCCTGGCGCGCCCCGGCAATGCGTCACGCGTTGTGGACCAGCGTTCTCGGTGGGATGCTCGCGATGCCCGCACTGATGTTCCTCATGCCCCCCGTGCCGGTGCTTTCTTCTCCGTCTCCCATCGTGCTCTCCAATCCGTTTGTCTCACTACCTTCTTTCCCTCCAAGTATCGTCAAGAGCATTAGATTGGTTTCCTCCGCCACGTCGCCGGAACCCCCGCCCCGCTCCACTCCATTTCCACTTGCCGCAATCGCAGACTGCGTGATCGCGGGTGCCATGCTCGTCCGGCTCGCCTACACCGGCCACCGCACCCGCTCGCTCGTTTCGCTGTCTGATCGGGTCGTCGTCCACGATCTCGAGCCGCTGGCCGCCGCGCTGTCGTTCGCATGGCCGCTGCCCACGTTGCGGGAATCGGCCGGTCTCTCGACGCCCGCCGTCACCGGCCATAGCCGCCCGGTCATCCTGCTGCCGCTCGACTGGCGCGACTGGCCGATCGAGAAACTACGAGCCGTACTTGCGCACGAGCTTGCCCACGTGCGCCGCAACGATTGGGCCATCACTCTCGCCGCCGAGATCAACCGCTGCCTGTTCTGGTTCCATCCGCTCGCCTGGTGGCTGCCGCGGCATCTCTCCGCGCTCGCCGAGCGGGCGTGCGATGAACTCGCCGTCTCGATTACGGGCGATGCGCCCACCTACGCCGAGGCTCTGCTTGAGGTTGCCTCGCGGCATCAAAGCCAACCCGCGGTGGGACTTGCCATAGCCCGTTCTTCCAACGTGGGACGCCGCATTGAGCGTGTCCTCAGTCTGCGCGCACTCACCGCGGCTCCGCTTTCCGCGCTCCGCTGGATCTCCCTGCTCGCCTGCGCTCTGCCGATCCTGGTGACGACCGCATCGCTCCGCCTGCTGGCCCAACCACAAGCGATCGCCATTCCCGACCCGCTTTACCAATCCCCGGCGCCTACGCCCGAACAGGTTGTGGCCCTTGAAAAGCAACTCCTCACAAAGTCGGATGACCAGGCCACGCGCCTGAAACTCGCCACCTATTACTACCTGAACGTCATGCCCGCCGAACGCGTGCATCACATCTTCTGGTTCATCGAGCGCCACCCCAAGTCCGCGCTCCATAGGCACAGCGCGCTTCGGATGAATCCTCATCCCACATCATCTGATTCCCCCAACGACTTTGAGCGCGGCCGCCTCCTATGGAAGCGTCAGATCGAGCGTCATCCCAACGATGTGACCGTACTCCTCAACGCCGCACGCTTTCTCGCTCAAAGCGATCCGGCGATGTCCGAGGATCTGTTGAACCGCGTGCGGCATGTCAATCCCGCTCATCCTGAGGCAGTCCTTCAACTGGTCTTTCTTTACACCGACGCAATTTCCAATGATCTACAGGACCCCAGCCTGTTTCCCGTCGCGTTCCGGCCCGATCCGGCATTCGCAAAGCACGCCCGCGAGTTTGTCGAATCCACGTCCGAGGCCGTCATCCCCGGCCGAATTGGAATTCAGTTCAGCGTACCGCCCCATGCGCCGCCACCCGGGTCTACCGTGCCGCCGGCCATAGCCGATTACCGCCGCAGGCTCAATGAATATGGCGCTCGACTGCTTCTCCGCGCCCGCGACCTTGAGCCGGACAATCCCGAATGGCGCGGAGTTCCTCCGGCGTTAGCTTCTTCACCCACTGTTCAATCTGAGCAGTTATCCATCGTTACTTCGACGGCAATGCCCGTCTACCCGCCGCTCGCCGTGCAGGCTCGCATTCAAGGCGTCGTCCGCATGAAAGCCGCTATCGGCGCCGACGGCCATCCCACCAGCGTGACGCTTGTCGGGGGCCACCCGCTGCTGGTCCCGTCGGCAACGGACGCTTCGCGGCTCTCGCGCCATCCGGAACAAGCCGGCAACACCGTCATTATCGAAGTGCCGTTCCGGTTGCCGTGAAGTCCGGACCGCGCGCGCAGGAATCCCACGTTTGATCCCTCGCCGCTCGCTGTGTCGCGTATCGAGACAAGATCGGAGAGACAGCGATGCTGGCGGATAAACTGAGCGCGGAGTACGCGGCGGCGATCGCCCCCGCGAAGATTATTGCCTGTCCGGGCGTGACCGAGGAAGAGGTTCGCGAACTTCTGGCGAAGGGGCTGGAGGTGGCGCGCTGCGTGGAGCCGCGCCTGGCCCGTTTCGACCAGGCCATCGACGAGGCTCATCGCGCCGAGTTGTGGAACACGGGCCTGGAAGGCTACTGGTTTGCCGCATACAGCCGCATGAAGCTGTTCAGTCTGCGCCGAGTGTTCGCGCGCATTCCCGACATCCTTTCCAGCAGGCGGCTCGACATCATTTGCCATCACCTGCCCGGATTCAGTTACGGCGATGCCGATCCGGGCATCTGGAAGATCAACCTCGGCATGGGCTGGGTGAACGATGCCGGCGACCGCGAGGAGCGCATTCAGACGTTCGTCCACGAAGCGGCTCACATCGCCGGGCGCTGGGTAGTGGACGAAGATCCCTGGTACGGCAGGGACAAGGCGCACAGTATGGCGCACATCCATCGTCCCGGGCGGCGCCGCATGGCGATGCGTAGCGCGGACAACATCGGCTACTACGCCATTGATATCGCCGAGAACGGCATTCTGTACAAGCTGCCGGCGTCGGCCTAGGGACGCGGCTTCGCTACACTGGTCGCAGTGAGACTCATTGGGGCCATTCTGCTCTTCGCCGCCGTGTTGGGCGCGCAGGAAGCGGCTCCGCCGCCCGACCTCACGCGCACGCTGAACCGTCTGGCCGAAGAAGCCGAGTCGTTCTTCCAAAAGGCCCCGCGCATTATCGGCCGCGAAACTCTGACGCACAAGGGCCGTCTTGGGCCGCCGCGCATTCGTTGGGGCAAAAGTTCCGGAGCGCCGGAAGTTCGATACTTCACCCGTGAGATTGCCGCCGAATACGGATTCGCGGCGCTGAAAGAAAAGCCGGAGTGGATTCGCGAATTCCGCCAAGTCGTCGCCGTGGATGGCCGCAACATACTCGCCTCGACCGCCAATCCGCGCCAGGCGCTGGCCGAAGGCATGACCAACGAAGACGACCGCCGGCGCATGACGCTGCTACGGGATTTTGAGAAGTACGGGCAGATCGGCGCGGCCACCGACTTTGGCCAGTCGATCCTGCTGTTCCGCTCACGCCAACTTCCCGGCTACGACTTCCAGTTCGTCCGTCAGGAGTTCTCTGGCGCCGATGAAGTCTACGTGATCCGCTGGCACCAAAAGACGGATTCGCCCGACGCCGCCAGCGTCTACTCGGAGCGCAAGCTCGACCGCGTGCTCATGGATGGCTATCTGTTTGTTCGCGCCAACGACGGCGTTCCGCTCAAGATCGTCCTGGGCCTTCGCAATCCCGAACATGATTCGCTTGTGACGCACGCCGCCGAGATCGCCTACGCGCCGACGCGTTATGGCGTATTGCTTCCCACGACGGTGCACTACCGCAAGGTGGCCCAGCGCCTCATTCCCGGCGCAAAGAAGAAAGATCCGCCAACGCCTGGCCAGCCGCTGTTGATGGTGGACAACCTTGCGCGCTACTCAGACTGGCAGATGTTCGCCGCCGACGCCGAGATCAAATTCACGCCGCTGGAAACCGAAGTACCGAAGCAGTAGGAAGCAGCCCGCACCCAATGCTATCTTGACCTCATGCGCTCCTGCTTGTGCGCGCTTGCAGTTTCCATGTCATTTCCCGCCATGTCTACGCTCAATGCCGAAACCGTGAAGGCCCCCGTCGCCAAGGCCGTTCCGTATGAAATGAAGCTCTTCGGCGACACGCGCAACGATCCTTATTTCTGGATGCGCGACCGCAAGAATCCCGCCGTTCTCGAATACGTCAAGGCCGAGAATGCCCACACCGATGGCGTCTTCGAGCCGATCAACCCGCTGGCCGACAAGGTCTATCACGAGATTCTCAGCCATATCAAACAGACCGACCTTTCGCCGCCCTACCCGCACGACGGCTACTTCTATTACTCGCGCACGGTGGAAGGTTTGCAGTATCCGCTTTTTTGCCGCAAAAAGGGATCGCTCGATGCGCCCGAGGAGATTCTGTTCGACGTCAACGCGCTGGCCAAAGGGCACAAGTTCTACTCGCACCAGGGCCCCGACCCCGCGCCGGACCACAACCTGATCGGGTATGAGGTGGACACCACCGGCTACCGCGACTACAACTTCCACATCCGCAACCAGAGCACGGGCAAGGACCTTCCCGATGTGATCGACCGTGTGGCGGGCGTCGAGTGGGCCGAAGATGGCAAGACGATCCTTTATGGCCGCCAGCATCCGCAAACCAAGCGCGCTTACCAGGTTTGGCGGCACACGCTGGGGACGCCCGCATCCTCCGACGTGCTCGTCTACGAGGAGCAGGACGAACGATTCGACATCCATCCGGGCAAGACGGAGTCCAGCCGTTTCCTCACGATTACCGCCTATAGCGGCAGCACCTCCGAGGTGCGCTACGTAGACGCGGCGCGCCCGGCGGAGCCGTTCCGCGTATTGATTCCCCGGCGCGACGGCATCACCTACGAGATGTCCGACCAGGGCGACCGTTTCTACATTCTCATCAACGACACCTCGCGCGATTTTCGCGTCGTTTCGGCGCCCATTGCGACGCCGGGGCAAGAGCATTGGAAAGAGGTGATCGCCGCGCAGCCAGGGCTCTACATCGAAGCGCTGCACGCCTTCCGCAACCACATTGTCTACGGTCTGCGCATCAATGGTCTCGACGCTCTGCGCGTGACGGGAACGCGCACGGGTGCTCAGCACCACATCAAGTTCGACGAGGCCGCGTACTCGGCGCAGATCATCGTGAACAAGGTTTATGACACGCCGGTGCTGCGCTTTTCCTACACGTCGGTTGTGACGCCGCAATCGGTGTTCGACTACAACATGGAGACGCGCGCCCGCACACTGGTGAAGCAGCAGGAGGTTCCGCACTACGACGCGACACAGTACGCCGTGGAGCGCGTTCAGGTGAAGAGCCACGACGGCACGCTGGTGCCGATGACCGTTTTCTATAAGAAAGGCTTCCCCAAAGACGCCACGCGCCCCGTGCATTTGTATGGTTACGGCGCCTATGCCATCGCCATGAAGCCCAGCTTCAGCGCGTCGCGCCTGAGCCTGCTCGACCGCGGCGTCGCGTACGCGATCGCCCACATACGGGGCGGCACCGACCTTGGCTATTCCTGGTATGAAGCGGGCAAGTTGCTCAAGAAGAAGAACACCTTCCGGGACTTCATCGCCTGCGCCGAGTATCTGATCGCGAACAAGTATGCGCATCCGAAGAAGCTCTCCATCGAGGGCGGGAGCGCGGGCGGCCTGCTGGTGGGCGCGGTGATGAATATGCGTCCCGACCTGTTCCACACGGTGGTTGCGGCCGTGCCGTTCGTGGACGTGGTCAGCTCGCTGCTGGACGACACCATTCCGCTCACCACCACCGACGCCGAGGAGTTCGGCAGCCCGAAGGTGCAGGAGTTTTACGAGTACATGAAGTCGTACTCGCCTTACGACAACACGGCCCAGGCGCAGTACCCCAACGTCTATATCTTCTCCAGCATGAACGACTCGCAAGTGCCCTATTGGGAGCCACTGAAGTGGACTGCCAAGCTGCGCGCCGTCAATCAGAGCAAGTCGCTCATCGCGCTTCGCATGAATGTTGACGCGGGACACGGCGGGGCGTCGGGGCGCTACGACCGCTTGAAGGAAGTCGCCCAATCCTACGCCTTCGTGCTCTACACGCTGGGCATTACCAACTAAGTTCAGGAGCACACCACTCGCCGTGAGCCGCATCATCTATCTGCATGGTTTTGCCTCGAGTCCCCATTCGCGCAAGGCCCAATATTTCCACGATCAGTTCGCGGCGAACGGCATCAACCTGCTCACGCCCGCCCTCGACGGAGGCGACTTCGAGGGCCTCACGATTTCCGGGCAACTCGCCATTCTGGAAAGCACGATTCAGGACCTGGGCGCCGCTCCGCCGGTGACGCTGATGGGTTCGTCGATGGGCGGCTACCTTGCCACGCTCTATGCCGCGCGCAATCCCGACCGTGTGGACCGGCTCATCCTGATGGCTCCCGCGTTCGGTTTCGCGCCGCGCTGGAAGGAGCAACTCGGTGCTGAGGCTCTAGAGAATTGGCGCACCAGTGGAGCGCTCGCGGTTTTCCACTACGGGTTGATGCGCGAAACCAATTTGAGCTATCGGCTGATGGAAGATGCCGTGACGTATGAGGACTACCCCAACGCCACGCAGCCCACCCTCATTTTTCATGGCATTGAGGACGAGGTTGTACCGGTCGCGTTTGCCGAGGAGTTCGCGCGCCAACACCCGGGCGCTGAACTGCACAAGCTCGACTCGGACCACGAACTCATCGATTCGCTGGAGTACATATGCACGCACAGCCTGAAATTCATGAGCTCCTGAGAAAGCGCTGGAGTCCGGTCGCGTTCTCGTCCGAGCCGGTGGCGGACGAAATCCTGGTCTCCCTCTTTGAAGCGGCCCGGTGGTCGCCGTCGTGCTTCAATGCTCAGCCCTGGCGCTTTGTGATTGGCCGGTATGGCTCGGATACCCACGCGCGCATCCTATCGACGCTCACGCCCGGGAATTCGGCATGGGCCGCACAGGCCTACATCCTGGGCATCTCGGTTGCCCACGACGTATTCGCACACAATGGAAAGCCCAACCGCTGGGCCGGACACGACGTGGGCATGGCGTCGATGTCGCTGGCCGTAGAGGCCACGGCCCGCGGACTCTCGATTCATTTCATGGGAGGCTTCGATCAGG
>CAYUZM010000247.1:0-7477 GCA_964449665.1 uncultured Solibacteraceae bacterium | reverse complement strand
ACAAGGACCCGAAAGTCGCCGACTGCGAACGCGGAAATGCGGGTTCTCGTCTGCGCGGCATGAGGATGGGCCAGACACGGGGCCTCCAGGTGCGCAACGCCAGGGTTCTGCTGGGAACGTGGCAAAGCATCATCCTGGCCGAATTCGATGGTCCTCGCAGCCGTTCCGTCGCCGTCCAGGTTTCCGGCGTCTAAACGCGCATCGGGCCCGGACACATCAAGCCGGGAAACCACTCCGCCCGCCGGGCCTTATTTGACACCTATGGCCGCACGCCATTACACTGACGTGAACGCTTAAATAGGAGTCTACCCGCCAACCGGATGCTTCTTCCTCGGGAGTTTATTGAATACTTATCGCGCCAGCTTGTGAAGCGATTGTCCCCCGCCGTATTCGAAGTCACGGATCCAACCGTTGCGACCGTGGCCATCCAAGGCATCATCTTGGATGAGATGGAGGTCGAGGATCGCCTCAATGACGAGGTGCGCGAAATCCTCAGCCAGTACAGCGACTACATGCGGCGCGAAGGCGTCAGCTACCAGGAGATGTTCCGCCGCATCAAGAACAAGATGCTGCAGGAACGCAAAGTCGTGCGCGCCAGCGGCCGCGACACCGGCGACGCGATGAAGCTCTCGCGCGACAAGATCACCGACATCTCGCACAAGATCGTCACGTTCATGCGCAAATCGCGCGACTTCCGGTTGCGCAAAGACCCCAATGACGTGCGCTTGGAAATCGTCCGCCACTTTACCGAAATCCTCACGATCGAGGAGAAAGTGGACCGCAACGCCCACGCCAAAATCCGCACCATGAAACGCGATATCGGCGAGGGAACCGAAGAGTATAGCCTCCTCCACAAGCGCTACTACGCCGAAGAGTTGAAAAAGCTCGGCATCGACTTCGCGGCTTCCTAGCCCGCATGTTTCACCACGATCGAAGCGAGGAGCGATGAGAGCCGTGCGGATGCAAGGCGCGCGAAGGACCCAGGACGCAGGCGTACTTGAACAGTACGTCGAGGACTGGGTTCGAGCGCAACGCAGCAGACGCACCGCTATCGCGCTCCGCAGCCGATGGCTGGTGAAATATGCGGGCTAACTCCCACTCCCGCCCCGTCGAATCATATACACAACGAAACGGCCGTTCTCAAACGACGGCGCTCGATCCCGTATGCGGTTGGCCTTCGTCAACACCAGGTAATCGATGCCGCGCGCCGCGTACTCGGGAACGCGCTCCGGCGCATACCCCGGCTCCATGACATTGCTCCAGCGCTCCCACCATTCCAGCGCGAAGTCCTTCAACAGATTCACCTGCCCGCCGCCCTTCCAATCCACGTACACCGCCCGCAGCGAGTGCGCGCGAAAGATGCTGGCCGCCGGGTCCTTGCCGCCGTCGGCGAACAGGAACATCGCGTCCTTGGGCGTGTTTCTACGCGCCCAGTCGGAAACCTCGCGCACTTCAGGCGTATCCACCATGCGGTAATTCACCACCGCTCCCCAGGTGGGCAGCAGCCAGTAGGGCAACAACGCCGCCACCATGAGCCCCGCGCGCGCGGTTTGCCCCTTGGCATAGGCGTACACGCCCCAAGCCGTCAGCACGGATGCCCCGGCCACGATCGCCCATCGCTTTGCGATCAATGCGGAGCGGAAATCGGGTAGCAATACATCCATCACCGGCGTGTGCGCCGGTAGCGCGAAGCCCACCGCAAGCCATGCCGCCGATTCCCATACGCGGCCGTCGCGAGCCGCAAGCACGCCGCTTACCACCGACAGCACGCTGGCAAAGACAAACAGGAACGCCGAAGCCCGCGCCGGCTGGAACGCCGGAATGAGCGACCAGTGCAGCCCTTCCAGCAGCGAATACGAGAGCGGAAGGCTGAGAATGCCCACCAGAGGCAGTCCCGCCGCCAGCCACAGCATCTCGCGGGGAAAGTGCTGCCGCCAGCGCGCCACGGCCGCCAAAATAAACAAGGCTAGAAACTCGTGCTGCCGCAAATAGGCGTCGCCCCACAGCGATACCCAATTGTAGGAACCGCGAAGCTGCTGCAACTTCGCCAGCGCGTCGTCGATGCGTAGAAAGAGCGCCTGCTTCTCCGTCTCCCCCATCTGTAGCCTCGAGAGCACGAACGACGCGCCAACGAAACCAGAAAACAAAAGCAACGGCCGCAACGCGGCTGCGCCGTCGCGCCGCGCATTGGCAACCAGCAGGAGCCCGAAGACCACCAGAAAAGGCCACGTCGTCGGAGGATGGTACAGCCACGCCACCCCGAGCAACGCCGCCGCCGCGATCAACCGCCGGTGTGCTGCGAGGCCCGCCGCCAGCACCACCAGGCAGATCGCGTTCCCGCGCGGAACCGGCTCATACTCCAGCGTCAGCACTGCCGGTCCCGCTACCGTCGCGCCCATGCCGTACAGGACCGGTGCGAGCAGCGCCAGCAGTGGCGGCAGTTGCGCCGCTCGCGCCAGCAGATAGACACCGAGTAGCCCGCAGAAGCGTGTGGCCAATTGCTGTGCCACGAGCACGCCTTCAAACGAACCCGCCCCCGTCAGCCACCGCAGCGCCAGCGCGGCCTCGTCATAGATCGAATACGTCACGTGCGGACGCGTGGCCACGCTGTCGGCCGGGTACAGCGTCGAGTCCCAGAATCGCTCCAGAATCGGAATGTAGATCTGCGTGTCCGACCACAGGAAGGAGTGGCCCGGTAGCGTGAAGAAGCCCAGCACCACCAGCGCGGCCAACGCTGCCGCGATCGCCCAGCGGGATTGCGTCATTTCTTTGGCGTCTTGTCCAATTGCTGTTTCGCCCACGCCCTCGCCGGATTCAGAGAGAGGCTTTTCTCCAGCGCCTGGCGCGCCTCGCCGAAGTTTTCCTGTTTGCGAAGCGCCAGTCCCAGCCACAAATACGCCTCGGCCAGCTTGGCGTCCAGTTGGATCGCTTTGCGGAAATCGCCAATCGCTTTGTCCACGCCGCCCCCGAACATGGGCGGCAGATAGTAGTTGCCCACGCCGCGGCTCACCCAGTTCATCGCCGCCTTGCCGTCGAGTTCCAGGGCCTTGTTTACCTCGTCGCGCGCGCAGCCGCCCCACTTCATGCCAGCCAGTACGTTCGCCGGAATCACCTGTCCACAGAGCGTGCCGAGAATACGCCGGTACTCGGCCGTCTGCGGCTTCAACTCCACCGCCTTGCGCGCCGCCGGAATACCCGCCTCGGCCGCCGCTCGCGCGGCATTCTTGTCGGCCAATTCCATCGCCGCCTGCGCCAGCGCCGATTGCGCAACCGCGTGCGCATACTGCGCGGCGGCATCGTTGCCCGCCTGGGCCGCTCGCTTGCCGGCGGCTTGCGCCAACTGCTCCAGTTGCGCGCGGTCCTGTCGGTCGAGTGCGTCCTCAACAGGCGTTTTAGCCAGCGCCGCGGCGGCGAGGAATACGGCGGCAAGTGGGCGCATCATAGTTTCGCCACCTTCTTGTGCACCAGATAAAAATAGCAGGCCGTGATCACCAGTAGAATCCCGTTGGCGGCAATCACCGGCGGCGCCGTGATCCGTTCGATCATCTCGCCGCTGGCGTAGTTGCCAATCGGCATGCCGCCCCGAAACGCCACGTTGTACACGCTCATCACGCGCCCGCGCATCTGGTCTGTGGCGATCAGTTGCACCAGTGAACTGATCATCGCAAAGACGCTCACCAGCGCCATGCTCCCCAGAAACAGGAACACGCAGCTCAGCCAGAGCGATGTCGATTGCGAAAAGCCCGCTACAAACACGCCGAGCAGTGCAATGTTGATCAGGGTGATCAACCCCTTGCGTTTCGAGTGGCTGATCGTCGCCACAACAAGCGCGCCGATCACGCTGCCCGCGCCTGACACCGACAACAGCAGCGTGTACGTGTTCGGCCCCTGCGCGAAAATGCTCTTCACGAAGACCGGCAGAAACGTAATCACCGGCACGCCCAGCGCGGTCAATAGAAAGGCGAGCGCGATCAGCGAGACCATCGACGGTTGTTGACGGATGAACTGGATGCCCTGTTTCATGCTTTCGAGCATCGTCTCCTTTACTGCCGTGCGCTTGTACGGGCTGCGCACCAGCACAAGCGTGATGATCACCGCGATATAGCTGAGCCCGTTCAGTCCGAAGCACCACGCGGCGCCGAGCTTGCTCAACGCCAGGCCGCCTAGAATCGGTCCGATCACGCGCGCAAGATTGAACTGAATCGAGTTCAGAGCGATCGCGTTGGGCAGGTCCTCGCTCTTCACCAGCGTCGGAATCAGCGCCTGGTACGCCGGGCCGCCAAACGCCTGCGCGAGCCCCACGATGAACGACAGCGTGAGAATGTGCCACACCTGCACAACACTGGTGGCCACCAGCGCGGCCAGCGTGAATGCGCAGGAAAGCTGAACCAACTGCGATCCAATCAGAATGTGGCGCCGCTCCCAGCGGTCGGCCACCACGCCGCCCACCAGCGACAACAGCATGATCGGAATCTGCCCCAGGAACGCATCCAGGCCCAGCAATCGCGACGAACCGGAAATCTCGTAGACGAGCCAACTCTGCGCCACCGTCTGCATCCATGTACCGATGGACGAAGTGCAGGCGCCGAACCACATCATCCGGAAATCCGGATACTCGAATGCCTTAAACGTGCGCTTCAGCAACGTGCCGCCTGGGAGAACCACATGTTCGTGCGCGGTGGACTAAGGCAGCGGTTTCTGGCGCTCAATCAAGTGCAGGATGTTGCCGTCGCAGTCGGCGAAGAAGACCAGCCGGTTGCCCTGATTCTCAAACGCCTCGGTGAGAAACAGCACGCCCAGCGCCTTCAATTCGCGATGGCCGGCGTCGAAATCTTCCACGTCAATGGCCAGGTGGCGAATGCCGGGATCCTTCATCTTGTTCGAACCGCGCTCGCCCTCGCTCGGAATAATTTCGAGCATCGACCCGTTGGCCGCCCGCACGAAATAGTTTCCGTCGTAGATGAAGTTGATGCGGAAACCCAGAATGTCGCGATACCAGTTGGCGAGTTTCTCAGGGTTGGGCGAAGCGATCGCGGTGTGTTCCAGGCCTTTGAACATATTTGGGATTGTAGCAAGCCGGACGTGGCCATTGGCGCGCCGCAACGCGATTCGGGGGTTAAAAGACCTGGAAGCAGAAAACCTGATTCGCGCCGCTCGGGCTGAGGCAATATTCGCCCTGTTCGAGCACCTCGGAAGCTTCAATGCGGTACAGGCCCGAATCAAGCTTCGACGTGGACATGTGGATCGGTCGCGGGCCGTCCTTGCGCTTCTTGCCCGCCGCCGGAAACGCCACCTCGCGCTTGCCGTTCTTGGTCACCGTGAGCTTGTACATCTCCAGCTTCTCGGGCGCGATCTTTTCGGAAAGGAACAGGAAGATCGGTTCCGGCACGGGCGTCTTCACCGGCGACGCCGCGCCGTCGATCACGGCGGCGTTCTCGTCCTTTCGCTGCTCGTCCTTCGCTTCCTTGATCTCGGTCTCCAGTAGCGTGCTCGCATGCAGTAAGTACGGGACGTCCGGCTTCGGAGGACGCGGGCCCGTATATTTTTGCCATGCCTGCAACGGCAAAAAGAGGGCAAGAATCAGGAACAGAGAGATCCAGCGCGTCATGTTGGAAAGCCTATCATCTTCGATGTGCCCCGCCTAGAGCGGGTTTCATCGGGGCAGCGCGTTCAGCCAACTCTCCAACTCCGGCGATTCGAAATCGTCGATCGCCAGGTCGTGCGACGGCAACTCGCGCAATGTCGTGCGCAACCCCACCACGCGCGCGCCCGATGCGCGCGCCGCCCGCAATCCGGCGATCGAATCTTCGAAAACGATGCACTCCTCGGGCGCCACGCCCAATATCTCGGCCGCGCGCAGGTAAACCTGCGGGTCCGGCTTCGGACGCTCCACTTGGTAGCCGTCCACAACGGCCGAGAAGCGCGGGCGAAGGCCCGATTCGTTGAGCACGAACTCGATGTTGGCCGGTTCGGCGTTCGAGCCCACGGCCGCCGGAAACCCGCTGTGCCGCGCCAGAAACTCGCGCACGCCGGGCACCATGAACTGCTCCAGCCGCGGGTACATCAACTCGCGGTAGAGCTTCTCTTTATTGGCGCCATGCTCGATAATCTGTTCGTCCGACAGCCCTTCCCCGAAAAAATCGCGCACAATCTCGTCGTTGCGCAGCCCAAACATTCGCGTTTGCACCCGCATCGGGTCGATGCCATGCTGCTCGAGATATATCTCCCACGCCTGGTTGTGCAGAGGCGTGGAATGGACGATCACACCGTCCATGTCAAAAAGGAATGCGCGCACCGGCGCCGAGGAGGAGTCCACCTAGTCGAGGCTACCATGCCGCCTCATACGGAAGCCTGGCGATGAACCCGGCGGCAACCGGCGAACAACCTTTCGCCCGGCACGCCCGTCGCGATAAAATCGGGTGGCAATGGACATTTATGATGAGATCGTCCGCCTGCGGCGAAGCGGCCAGAAGTGCGCGCTGGCCACCATCGTCCAAGTGAACGGGTCCATTCCCAGCTACGAAAGCGCGAAAATGCTCGTGCGCGCCGATGGCTCCATCTTCGGCACCGTCGGCGGCGGCTGCGTGGAAGCCGAGGTCTGGAACGCGGCTCGCGAAGTGATGGACAACGAACAGCCGCGCCACCTCAACTTCAGCCTCGGCCAGGATGCCGCCTACGACAACGGACTCATCTGCGGAGGGCAATTGAATATCTTCGTGGAGCCGATTCTGCCCCAACCGCGCGCCTATATCTTCGGTGCCGGGCACGTCTCGAAATGCCTGTCGAAAGTCGCCGTCATGGCCGGTTTTGCCACTGTGATCGTCGACGACCGCGATACCTTCGCCAGCCGCGAGCGCTTCCCCGAGGCCGACGAAGTGATCGCCGGCGACTACGAAACCATCTTCCCCACGCTCCCACTCAACGATTCTTCCTACGTGATCATCGTCACGCGCGGCCATCGCGACGACATGCGTGTCCTGCGCTGGGCCATCGAACAACCCGCCCGCTACATCTCGATGATCGGAAGCCGCCGCAAAGTCCTGGGCGTGATGAAGGAGATCCGAAAGGAAGGCGTGCCCGCCGAAGCGTTTGACCGCCTGCACGCGCCCATGGGTCTGGAAATCGGCGCCATCTCGCCCGAAGAGATCGCCGTCAGCGTGGTCGCCGAAATGATCGCCGTCCGCCGCAAGCCCGAAGGCGCCTGGCGCAATGCCGCCAAGTCGATCTTCGTCAACCCCGCCGAACGCCGCATCGCCGAAGCCGCTGCCGGGCAGGTCCCCGTCTCCCAGTGATACTGTCTCCTTCACTCACCGGCGTCGTCCTGGCCGGCGGCGCATCCTCGCGCATGGGCACGCCGAAAGCGCTGCCCGCCTGGGCCGGCCAACCTGTCCCCGCCCCCCTCCCCCGCCTTTTCGTGGAAACCCCCTGCCGCCCCCCCCCGGGCCCCCGCCCCACCCGTCCCCCCCCCCCCCCCCCC
>CAYUZM010000246.1:0-7510 GCA_964449665.1 uncultured Solibacteraceae bacterium | reverse complement strand
AAGTTTTTCTTTTATTTTACGCTTTGACTTCCTGACAGCGGAATGATAACCAACAATGTACGGGGTCATTGTGGGTAGGTGTGGGTACTTAGTCTTATATCCTCGTTAGAACGCCATTCCTGCGCGCATCCTCCCCGTGTGTCCGCACAGTATCCGCGGACAAGGCAATAGATATTCCTGCTCTCGGCCTCGGCCGCGGGTGAATCATGCCATTTCCCAAGGAGGAAAATGTGAAAACTCTGACGAGAGTGTTGTTGGCCTCGTTAGCCGCGCTGAGCCTCTTGGCTCAGTCCGACAACTCATACGTCACAGGTACGGTGAAAGATCCGACCGGCGCCGTGGTAACCGGCGCTAAAGTGACCATCAAGAACGAAGACACCGGGTTCACCCGCGAGGTACTGACCAACGAATCCGGTCTGTACATCGCCACGAACCTGCCCCCGGGATACTACACCGTCACGATCGAGACGGCGGGCTTCAAGAAATTCGAGAAGTCGCGCAACAAGATGGACGCCGGTATTCCGCTGAACGTTTCCGTGGAATTGAGCGTGGGCGCGGTCACCGAATCGGTGAACGTGGAAGCCAGCGTCGCCACGCTGCAAACCGAATCCGGCGCGGTCGGCAAGACCGTGGAACGGCAGCAGATTCAGAATCTGTCGCTCAACGGGCGCAATCCGCTGTTTCTCGCGCAGTTGAAAGCCGGTGTGCGCGGTGGCGCGATGAACGGCTTCAGTTTCGGCTTGACCAGCGCCGGCCTGTCGATCAACGGCGGCCGTTCGCAGGATTCCGTCATCACCTATGACGGCGCGGTCGGCATTCGCACGCGCGCCAATGGCACCTCCATCGGCGCGGCCGACGTGGAGACCGTGCAGGAAGTACAGGTACTCACCGCCAACTATGCCGCCGAATACGGCCGTTCCAGCAATGGCCAGGTTCGCGTGGTGACCCGTTCGGGCGGACGCGATTTCCATTTCGCCGCCTACGACTATCTCCGCAACGATAAGCTCGACGCCAACACGTGGTCGCAGAACCGCGCGGGCGTGGCCCGTCCGGCGCGCCGCTTCAACCAGTTTGGATATGTGATTGACGGTCCGGTGACCATTCCGGGCGTGTTCAACAAAGATCGCAACAAGCTGTTCTTCCTTTGGAGCCAGGAGTGGGTGCGGTTCCGCCAATTCGCGAACAACGACAACGGCCAGGTTGTGCCGACCGAACTCATGCGGAATGGCAACTTCAGCGAGTTGCTCGACCCGGCCAACGGGTTCTTGAGCGCGCGCGCGATTCGCGATCCCGATACCAACCAGCCGTTTGCCAACAACATCATTCCCGCCTCGCGGCTCAGCAGCAACGGCATCGCTTTCTTGAAAACCTTCCCGCTGCCGACACCGGGCTTCCGCAACGGCGCCCGTAACTTCTTCCAGATCCGTCCGAATCCGCAGAACCAGCGCAAGGACACGGTGTCGCTCGACTACAACCTGAATTCGAGTCAGGTGCTGCGTTTCCGCCACTCCAACTACAACTGGACGGCGCTGGACGCATTCCGCTCCAACTTCGACTACGCCATCACCGACTGGAGCCGTCCGAACAAGACCGCATCGTTGAACCACGTGTGGACGGTATCGCCGACAATGATCAACGAAGCTATGGTGGCGGCCTCGGTGGACCGCGTGTTCATCGACATTGACCGCACCGGCGAGCGCTATGCCCGTTCGACGCGCGGTATCAACTACCCCTACCTGTTCAGCGACCCGAAAGAAATCCAGGACAAGATTCCGACCGTCGCCATCTCGAACTTCGGCACCATCGACGGCGGGCCTTACCCGGCGCGTTCGACGGGTCCGATCTACCAGTTGTCGAACAACCTGACCAAGATCGCCGGCAATCACCAGGTGAAATTCGGCGTGTACTGGGAACGGGCGGGCCAGAACGACTTCGACCAGATCAACGTGTCGGGCGTTCCCGGCGGCACCAACAACCAGAACGGCCGCTTCGAGTTCACTGATTCACGCGGCGCGGCAACGTCCACCGGAACGGCAATCGCCAATACGGCGATGGGCCTGTTCAGCAACTACGCCGAAATCGGCTCGCGCAGCTTCACGCCCTATCGCGGACACCTGTTCGAGTTCTTCGGGCAGGATTCCTGGCGCGTCACCCCGAAGCTCAAGCTCGAGATCGGGTTCCGCGGAACCTGGATGAACGGCTACTACAAATCCCTCTGGGGCAACATGGCTGTCTTCAACCCGTCGTTCTACACCACCAGCGGCGAAGCCGTCATCGACCGGGCCTCGGGCAATGTGTTGAGCGGCAACCGCTACAACGGCGTCTACATTCCCGGTTCGGAATTCCCGGCCGCGGGTAAAGGCCGCGTGGCCGCGATCGATTCCGGACTCTACAACAACCTGTTGCGCGGCGACAGCCCGTATCCGTCGGATTCGCACGTGACGATCGTGCCCCGCATCGGCTTGGCCTACCAACTCGGCAGCAAGGACGTTCTGCGCGCCGGCTTCGGTGGGTTCGTTGCGCGTCCGGGCGTCTACGACTCAGTCTTCCTGGGCGGCAACCCGCCGTTTCAGCCGATGGCCTCGGTTGCCAATGGCAACGCCGACAACCCCGGCGGCGCCACGCGCACCAACTTCCCGCAGTTTTTCATGACCATCGACCCGAACTTGAAACACCCCAAAGCCTACAACTGGAATGTGACCTACCAGCGCCAGATCGGCTTTGAAACGACCATCGAGGTCGGCTACGTCGGCTCGGCTGGTATGCACCTGGCCCGTGAACGCGACCTGAACCAACTGCCCATCGGCACCACGTTCCAGGCCGCCAATGCCGGCGCCAACGTGAACTTCCTGCGCCCGTTCAAGGGCTTTGCCAGCATCCCGATGCTGGAGCACGCAGGCCGCAGCGAATACAACGCCATGCAAATTGAAGTAAACCGCCGTTTCAAGAGCGGTTTCAGCTATGGTTTCGCCTACACCCTTTCGAAGTCCATGGACCACGCATCGGGTCCGCGCGACCGCCTGATCGACTCCTACAACGACTTCAACGTGTGGGGCAAGTCGAGCTTCGATACACGCCACGTGGCCGTGGCCAACTTCGTGTGGGACATGCCGTTCTTCAAGAACAGCGGCCGTGCGATGAAGACCGCGCTCGGCGGCTGGCAGATCAACGGCGTGATGCAGTTCCAGACCGGCACGCCGTTCACCATCGGTACCGGCGAGGACATCCTCGGTATCGGTTCGACCAATACCGTGCCCTGGAACCTGACCACGCTGAGCCCGGAACAGTCCAAGCAGTTCAGCAACGGCACGGGTGATACGAACTACTGGTTCAACCCGGGCCCGGTCGGCTCGCGGATTGCCACCCGCCCGGCCAATGGCACCTACGGCAACCAGAACCGCAACTCGTTTGAGATGCACAACCCTGGCTTGCAGAACTGGAACGCCGCGCTTTTCAAGGGCTTCCAGATCACCGAACGGCAGAGGATCCAATTCCGCGCCGAGTTCTTTAACTGGCTGAACCACCCCAACCTGGGCGGCGTCGAAACGAACCCGACCAGCGCTAACTTCGGCAAAGTGACCACGAAGACGAGCGAGCGCAACATTCAGTTGTCGCTGCGCTATAGCTTCTAATACTGGATCGCGCACAACCAGCGCGACGCGGCAAGACCTGCCGGGCGTGCCGGTGCGATCCGAACCTCGGCGACCCCCTGGCTACGGCCAGGGGGTTTTCCTTTATAGTTGAGGCGTGAGACTCCTTGCCGTCCTTCTGGTCTCCTGCCTCAGCGCCGCCGATCTGAAGCCGCCACGCACGGAGCCCCGACACTTCCCGGTGCAGGCCACCGGCGGCACGCTGACCATCGCCGCCGAATATCTGGTCCGTGGGCTTCCCGCTGAAAAGCAGGTCTTCTTTGTGCGCGATTTCCTCGTGGTGGAAGTCGCACTGTTCCCCGCCAAAGGCACGGAAGCTACCGTCAAGAACACCGCCTTCTCCCTGCGACTGAACAACGAGAAGATTCCCCTTCAGCCCGCCACGCCTGGCATGGTGGCCGCCGCATTCAAGTACGACGACTGGACGCAGCGCCCCACGGTCGAGGCCACGGCGAGCACGGGAAATTCCGGCGTCATCATTGGCCGCCCCCAACGTTCAGAACGCTTTCCCGGTGATCCCACCGTCGGGCAGCGGCGCTTGCCAAGCCCGCCTCGCGTGGAGGACGGAACCGGCCGCAGCGGCATTGAACGGGTGGAAGAAAAACCCGAAGACGCCGCGGTAGCGCTGGCCCTTCCCGAAGAGACCATCACTGGTCCCCAGCGCGGCTATCTCTACTTCCCGTACACAGGCAAGACGAAATCGATCAAGAAGGCGGCGCTGATCTTTCGCGGCGCGAACGGCGAAGTTACACTGAACCTCAAGTGAGGTCTCATGCGTGTTGACGGCTATACACACTTTGGCGGCGCCCATTTTGAATCCGCCAATCTCAAGAACCTGATGGCTTGGGCGGGCGCCGGCAATCCGCTTACCGGAAAGGCCTTCACCGAGGCCGAGTGCCTGGGAATCGCCGGCGGCATCGCGGCGGGCTATCAATGGTGCCCGTCCGTGCCTGGTTACGGCTTCGGTTCCGGCGTGAGTGTGGTCGGCCGCGTCAAGCTCTATTCGACCAACGGCGCGTGGTATCGCGATTTCTTCGACCGGCTGGGCATCCGGACGGACGTCCGCGAAACAGGCGGAGCCAAGGCGGCGCTCGCAAACATGCGTGAGCCCATCGAAAAAGGCCAGCCTGTCGTTGCCTGGACATCGCCCATGCGGATCAGTCCACTCGGCACCTGGACCACCAATTGCGGAATGTACAGCGTGGTGGTGCATGGCCTGGACGAAGCGGCCAGGACCGCGCTCATCGCTGACAGCGCGGCCACCGCCCGCACGCTGCCGCTTGAGGACCTGATGTGGTCGCGCAATCGCGTCTGTTCGCTCAAGAACCGCACGCTCACGTTCGCCCGCCCGAAGCCGCCTACAGCCGCTCAGGTGAAGTCGGCCTACGAGGCCGGCATTCGTGAATGCGCTGCCGACTTTGCCAAGCCCCGCCTTGGTACTTTCAATCTGCCGGGACTGGAAGAATGGACGAAGGTCATTTCCAATTCGAAAAGCAAGCGCGGCTGGCTCGCGGCCTTTCCGGACGGAAAGATCTACTGGCCGTTGCGCGATGCTTTCGATGCGATTGAAACAGCCGGAACCGGCGGCGGGCTCATGCGCAACCTCTATGCCGAATTTCTGGAGGGCGCGGCAGGCGCGCTGAAACGTCCAGCGCTTGCCGAATGCGCGGCAAAATACCGTTCGCTTGCAAAGAATTGGACCGATTTTGCCGATCAACTCTTGACCGACAAAGTGAAGCCGTTCGCCGCGACGAAGAAGCTGCTGCGGAAGCGCGAAGCGGCTTACCTGGGCAAAGGGGAGAAGGGCATGAAGGATGTAGCGGACGCGGCCAAACAATTGAACACCTTGAACGGCGACGTTGTGCGTGATTTCCCCTGGGACGAAGCGCTTACGGTGCAACACCTGGAGGCCTGCGGTACGGCGCTGCGCGGGCTCTTCTACAGCGAGCAGGAAGCGGCCGCGTTGCTGGGCAAAGCAGCGGGGCAGGCGGTGGGAAAAGCCGCGGGGAGAGCCCGCTAGTTCGTGGCGCGTCTCGTACTGGCGCTGTTGCTGATTCCCACGGCGTGGTTTGCTTGGACATGGCGCCACATGCCGCGCGCGGGCGAGTACCACGACGACGCGATCTACTACGTCACGGCGCAATCGCTGGTACAAACAGGCGAATACCGGATCGCGTCGTTTCCCTCACAGCCCAAGCAAACGAAGTATCCGCCCCTGTGGCCTGCCGTGCTGTCGCTGGCATGGCTCAGCGGGCCGTATCCCGCGAACCTGCCGGTGGCGATGCTCCTCTGCTGGCTCATGGTGCCCGCGACGCTTCTGCTCTTCCATGCATGGCTCCGGCGCGAAGGGTTTGCCGAATGGCCGGCCGTCGCCGTCTGCGCGCTGTGGGCATTGAACCCCTATGTGCAACTCTTCAGCACGACCATGCTCAGCGAGTTGCCCTTCCTTGCGCTGTCGCTTGCGGCGATGCTCCTGCTGCACCGCGCTACGCCGAAGCAAGCGCTGGGTGCGGGTGTGATCGCCGGTCTTGCCTTCCTCACGCGTACCGCCGGAATCGCACTGCTGCCCGCTGCCGTTGTGTGGCTCTGGCTGCGCCGGGAACGCCGGCAGGCTGGGTACTTCGCCGCGGCGATGCTGCCCGCGATCGCCGGTTGGGCCGCGTGGTCGGCGCTGAACAAGAATCCCGCGCAGGACTGGCTGGCGCTCTACTACACCAACTACATCGGCTTCCACTTGCGCAATTTCGTGTGGGCGGATACGCACCTGTTCCTGTGGCGAAACGTGGATGGAATTGTAGGCGGCCTCGGCGCCTACGTGCTGCCAAGCGTAAACCCGACGTTGCCGGAAAAGATCCTTGCGCTCACGCTTGCCGTCGCGGGTCTGATGGGCATCAACCGCATGGTCCGCCAACGCGCGCGGGAACTGACTGGCCTCTATGCCGGCTTCGCGGCGCTGCTGGCGCTGATGCTCGCCGTGTGGCACTTCCCGCCGAATGAGCGCTTCATGCTGCCCGCCGCACCGCTCTGGCTCGCCGGGTTTTGGACCGAGATGCGCCACCTCGCCGCCAGCATCAAGGGTGCGTCGCGGCACAAAGACCGCTCGCAGCGAGTCGTCGCCGTGGGCTTCGGCGCGCTCGCCGCGTGCCTGCTCGCCTTTTGCGCATGGAAAATGGCGCAGGTCTCCTACGTGCTGATGCCGGGAACTTACGCCCAGGAGACCGGGCGCCTGAAGACAACCGAACCCATGATGGCCTGGATGCGCGAACACCTGCCCGCCGATGCGCGCGTGCTTTCCGAGAATGACCCCATGCTCTACCTGCGCACCGGCCTGCGCGGCGCGAAGCGCTTCCCGCCCACGATCCACTGGTATCGCGAAACGATGAACGAGCTTCGCGACGTCTACCTCGATTCGCCGCGGTTCGCGCGCGAGCTTGGCTTCACGCACCTTTACTTCAGTGATTGGGACTACGCGCGCGATCTCACGGAGGAGGCCCATCGGGAGATCATCGCCGGGCTGAAGAGACATCCCCAATTGGAGCTGCTCCACGAATCGGGCGAGAGCCGCGTGTACCGCATCCTACAATAGTGGCGATGGCCTTCATCCACGAGAACTTCCTGCTGGCCGGGTCGACAGCGCAGCGGCTCTATCACACGTTCGCCGAAAACGAACCCATTCTCGACTACCACAATCACCTTCCTCCCAAGGAGTTGGCGGAGAATCGCCGCTTCCGCAACCTCGCCGTGATCTGGCTCGAAGGCGACCACTACAAATGGCGGGCCATGCGCGCCAATGGCGTCCCGGAAGGTCTCTGCACCGGTTCCGCCGACGCGTACCAGAAGTTCCCCGCCTGGGCCCGGCC
>CAYUZM010000245.1:0-7515 GCA_964449665.1 uncultured Solibacteraceae bacterium | reverse complement strand
GGCACGGATTCTCGGTCGGCTGGCGTGGCCGGTGGGGCTTGCCGGGCAGCAGCAGGAGGTGGCGCTGACGCTGGGGCGCGTGAGCAGTCCGGCGCGGGATCTGGCGGCGGGTACGTTGGATCTTAGAGGCGGGACGGTGTTGCAGGCTGTGTATGGATACCGGCTTGTGGGGGGAGGCGCGGCGGCGTTGTACGTCAATGCCGGATTGGTCTCCGTGCCGCTGCGCGATATCCGCACAACGATTCCCACTTCGACCCGCGATTTCGCCACGCTCTACGTGACTCCGGCGCTGACGGTGAAGTTCCTGCCGCAGTCGCGCGTGACGCCATGGATCACGGGCGGCGCGGGCTATGCGCTCTATGAGCAGAGCCGCGAGCGCACCGACGGCCAGCCGAACGGCGCGCCTCGGTTGATTCATCGCGGGCAGGTGATGTTCGGCGGCGGTGCAGATGTGAAATTTCTGCGATGGCTTGCCCTGCGCGGTGAGATTCGCGACTTTTATACAGGGAGCCCGGCGTTCAACCTTGCGCAGACGGGTGGGCAGCACAACGTCGCGCTGAGCGGCGGCGTGGTAGTCCGGTTCGGAGATTGACGATGAAAAGCGTACTTGGATTCGCGCTGGCATGTATGCTCGCGGCGCTGGCGGCGGGGGCGGACTACACGATCGCACCGGCGCCGGGTGCGCAGTTCAAATTGGAAGTTCTAAAGACCGGCCTGATGTCGGGCAAGGTGCACGTGTTCACGTTCGAGAAGTACTCGGGGCATGTGGCCTATGACGCGGCGGCGCCGGAGCGGTCGATGGTCGCGTTCACGGTGGACAACCAGTCCATCGTCTGCCGCGACACATGGGTGGACGAGAAAGACAAGCAGAAGATCATCAAGGTGGCGCATGAGTCGATGGAGACGGCGAAGCATCCAACGATGAGCTTCCAATCGCAGACGGTGACGCGGCGCGCCGATGGCGCGTTCGACGTTTTGGGTGCGCTGACGATCAAGGGCATCGCCAAGCCCATCAAGCTGAAGGTGGCGGTGAGCGCGGAGGGTGGCAGCCTGCGATTCAAGGGCGAGGGCGCGATTCGGCGCAAGGACTACGGCATCAATCCGCGCGCGGCGGTGCCGTTCGGCCTCATCGGCAACAAGGAAGAGATGCCGGTTCACTTCGAGCTCGTTGCCGCGCCGCGGTAGCCAGGGCCTACAATGGCTCCTTGAGCCTCTCGGATTGGTTGGCGGCGCGCTTTCGTTACCGGCGTTTTGCGCGCGGCGGTCATAACATCGCCCGGCGCTATGCGGCGCTGCAGCCCTATTGGGAACCGCATCTGGAAGCGACGCGCGCGGCGCAACGCGGTTGGAATGCCGGCGGCCGGCGGCTGCTTGTGCTGGGGCCGGGGCGCTTGCTCGACTTCGCGCCCGAGCTGGCCGAACGCTTCGAAGAGGTGTTTCTCATCGACGCCGACCCGACGTGCAAAGCGAAGTGGAGCGCGCTGGCGGCCAAGTTGAAGGGCCGCGTGGCGGTGGATTACGACCTGCGCGAGCTGACTTTGAAGTACGACCCGTGGCAGATGTACTTTGCCGAGCGGCTGAGCCGCCCCACGCATTCGTCGCGATGGGAGGGAGCGCTCGAAACGCTGCGCCACATGATGGACGTGCCCACGCCGCACCTGCCGCACGCCGATGCCGTGTTGTCGTTGAACGTGCTCAGCCAGCTTCCGATCGGCTGGCAGGAGATTGCCGAGGAGTTGTTGAACGAGACGTTCGGCAAGAAGTTCGTGAAGGAGCATGAGCAGGAATGGGTGGAAGCGCTGCTGCCTTCGGGGCGGACGCTGGTGGAGGATCACTTCGCGGCGATCGCGTCCACGCGCTGCCGCCATGCGATGGTGATCACGGACGTGGAGTACACCGAATACCGCGGCGTTCCCGCGTTTTCGCCTGAGGCTTTCGCGCCGCCCCCCACGTCGGGCGAGTACACGACGTGGTCCGCGCTCTGCAATGCCGACCTGAACGCCGTGCTGCCGGGATGGCGGCGGCAGTTGATCAGCGAGTGGCGCTGGCACATCGCGCCGCTGGGATTGGAAGCGGCCGATCATGGCACATTCCATTCGGTGGACGCGTACAGTTACGAGATTTAGATCATCCGCGCGCGCTTGAAGCGGAACGGTTCATCTTTCACGGTGCCGTCGCGCTGGCGGATGCTGACGGTCACCGTCAGTTCATGCTCGCCGAGGCGCTCGAAGAGGATGCCGCCGAATCGGAACTTGCCGGGTTCGCGATGGGTGAGCGGGAAGCTGGGAACCTTGTCCTTCTCCTCCCAGCCCTTCATGTCGGGATGAAAGTGTTTGAGGCGCAGTTCGAGCGAGCCGTCCACTTCGACGAGGGTCATGAGTTCGTAGAAGACGACATTGCCGTCCTTCACGAGCCGGAAGATTCCGGGCATCGCGCCGGCGGCGGGTGATGACCACAGGTCCTCCGCTTGGCCGCCCATGCCGGGGCCGGTCCATTTGCCTTCGAGCCAGGCTACGTCTTTCAGTGTGGCGGCGGGGCGTTCGTCTTGCGCACAAAGAGCCAGAGCCGTGAGTAGCAGCGCGAAAACGTGTTTCATACTTCTACAACGGCGGGCAGCGCTGGATTTCGACATGTGCGGATCAATCCGCGGCGAAAATCTGAACGGTCTTGTCGCGGAAGGCGGCGGCGATCCATTTGCCGTCGGGCGAGAAAGCGGTGGAACTCACGCGGCGGGGGGCATCAAAGGAGCGCAGCATTTTGCCGCTGGCCGAATCCCAAAGGACGATTTTTACAGGCGCGGCTTGGGTGATTTCGCGAAAACCACCGGTCACGATGCGCTTGCTGTCGGCAGAAAAGGCAAGCGCGGAGATCATCTCGCCGTGGCCTGCCAGTTTGCGTGCGAGCTTCCAGGTCTTGGTGTCCCATAGGTAGACGATGCGGTCGACGCCGGCGGTGGCGAGCAATTTCCCGTCGGGCGAAAAGGACATGGCGAACATGGACACAGGTAGTTCGTCGACCTTGCGAACGAGTTCGCCGTTACGGACATTCCAGATGCGGAAATCGGCATCATAGGAAGCGCCGACGAGAGCCGAGGCGTCGGGTGAGAACCCAAGGAAGGACATGCCGCCTATTCCGGCCGGCACTTCGAACTTCTTCGAGCCCGAAGCGTCGCGCACGGTGACGAGGTTTTCGCTCGTCTGTTTGTTCGGTATCTGTGACGTGGCTTTCAGGGCACCATCCGCTGAGGTGGAAAGGCCCGCCACCACGGCCGAGTAAGGAGGCTTCAGGTCTTCCTTGGCGATGGTCCTTTGCAGTTTGCCGGTAGCGGCGTCCCACACCCGAACTTTACCGTCCGCGCAAGACCCGGCAACGGATTTGCCGGCATCGACAAAGGCGACGGTGTTCACCGCCGATTCGGAGTCGAGTTTGGCGGGCATACTAGGCCTTCTCCAGGATGATGTCGAAGCTGATCTCGCAGTGCGGCGTGCCTTCTTCGAAGAGCTTCACCGTGCGCACGAGCTCGCGGCTGCTCACCATGTTGCGCTTGGTGTAGTGCTTGTCCGGGTCGCCTTCAAAGAAGGGGTCGGTGGCAAAGTAGGCTTGCGTGATGAGAGTCTTGTGGCCGGGCGCGGTGATCATGTAGTGAATGTGCTGTGCGGGGCGGTCGGCGTAGTGGCCGGGCATGATCGTTTCCAGCGTATATTCAGCGGCGCTTTCCGTGGCAATTTTGGCGCGATAGCGGTAGCCTTCCACGTCATAGAGGCCGGCATGATCGGCTTGCCACACTTCGACTTGCGCACCGTGAACCTTTTCGCCGCGCGTATTCAGAACCTTGCCCACAACGCGCAGAGGAAAGCCGGGGTCACCCGGTTTGTGGAGCCGCGAAACGTTCGGCGCGCCTTTGCGATAGAACGGTCCGAGCACTTCGGCGGGCGTCGGTTTCACGGCATTCTTTTCGCCTTCCGCCCAGAGCGCGAACAGGTTGGATGAGGACATCGGCACGGCGGCCACAAGCGCACCTTTGGCGATGCAGTTGCCAATCAGGTCGCGGCGGCGGAGTTCTTTATCGTTCATGCATTACCTCTCTTCGATTGGCGCGAGTGTAGCATGATCGGAGGCCGGACGCACTGCCTGCCAGAGGCAACCGAGGGCGCGCTCGACGAACTCGGATGGGAAGCGTCCGCCATGGACGCCGAGGCGCTCGAACATCGCGATTCCGTGCAGGGACGACATGAGCAGCAGCGAGGCGCCGGAGGGGTCGGGCGCTCGGTTCACGGCGAAAAAGCGAACCAGCGAGGAGCGCATTCCGGCGAGCGACGACTGCGGGTGACGGGCGGCAAACTCCTCGAAGCGGAAATCGGGGTGGGTGGAAAGCGGGAGCAGGATGGGCGCGGCCGCGCGGAAGTAGTCGAGGAGGTTTTGGGCGATCTGGCGGAGGGCGGTTTCGCATTCGGCCTCCGGGAGCGGGCCGGCCGGTGGTTCGGGCAGGGCGGCGGGAGGCGGAACCATGGCGGCGAAGAAGAGTTCGGCCTTGGTGGGGAAGCGCTGAAAGAGGACGCCTTCGGAGACGCCGGCGTGTTGGGCGATGGTGCGGGTGGGGGCGGAAAAGCCCTTTTGGATGAAGACGTCGCGGGCGGCTTTGAGGAGATCGGTGTCGGAGAGGGTTTTGCGGCGGGCCACGCGCCTATTATAAGTGAGCAGGCGCTTATGTTGTAACCGATTGGCTTTGCAGGTTCTTGAGACGGTCGAGGCTCCCGACAAAGGGCTTCAGGCCGCCGTGGAGGACCAGCGCTGCGATGGTAAGCGCGATGGCCGAGACCACGGCCATGGAATACGGAAGCATGGCCTCATCGCGGAAGACGTAGTCGGTCATGAGGGCGATGGCCGTGGGGCCGAAGCCCATGCCGATGAGGGTGTTCACAAAGAGGTAGGAGGCGGCGGCTTGCCCGCGCATTTCGTTGGGCATGATTTCGGTGATGGCGGCCGGCGCGACGCCGAACGGGCTGGCGAAGATGAACTGGCAGGGGGCGAAGAGGAGCAGCGCCAGGCCGGGCGTGGGGGCAAGCGTGAAGGCGATGGCGAAGGGCAGCCAGCATACGGCGGCGAGGAACATGACGCGAAGGTTGGCGTCGCGATGGCCGCGGGCGCGCAGGTAGTCGGCGAAACGGCCTCCGCAGACGATGCCGGCGGGTCCGGTGAGCAGCACGACGAGGCCGACGTTGAGGCCGGTTTCGGCGGGGGTCCAACCGTGGGTGCGGATGAAGAGCGTGGGTACCCATGCGCCGAAGCCGTAGGCGGTGAGGGCGATGAAGGCGATGCCGAAGTTGTGGCAGAGGAAGGTGCGCGAGTTGAGGCGCATGTAGCGGAGGACGTCGCCGAAGGGGACGGCGGTGTGCGATTTCACTTCGCGGCGTTTGGGTTCGCGCACGGTGAGCAGGAGGAGCGCGCACAGGATGCCGGGGAGGCCGACGGCGAAGAAGATGAGCTGCCAGGGGCGCGTGGCGCCGATCAAAGGGAGCGTCCAGGCTTCCTGGCGCGCGGCGAATTGCAGAACGAGGCCGCCGAGGATCATGGCGAGGCCGTGGCCGAGGTAGATTCCCATGCTGTAGACGCTGATGGCGGTGGCGCGGCGATGGGGCGGGAAGTAGTCCGAGATCATCGAATAGGCCGAGGGTGAGAGCGACGCTTCGCCGATGCCGACGCCCATGCGCAGGAACGCCATCTGCCAGAAGGTTTGCGCGAGGCCGCAGGCGGCGGTGAACAGGCTCCAGGCGACGAAGCCGGCGGCAATGATGCCGCGGCGGTTGCCGGAGTCGGCCATGCGCCCGAGCGGGATGCCGAAGAAGGTGTAGAAGACGGCGAAGGTGAAGCCCATGAGGAGGCTCATGCCGGTGTCGCTGATTTGGAGGTCGCGGCGGATGGGCTCGACGAGGAGGTTGAGGATTTGGCGGTGGATGAAGGAGAAGACGTAGATGAGGGTGAGGACGGCGACGACCTACCAGGCATAGCGGGGGCTGTGCGGCGCGGGGCTCGCGGGGTGAAGCGTGGGGTGGGCGCTGGTGGCGGGCGGGGAGGCAAGCTCCCGTGGGGCGCTGGGCGGTGCGAGGCGCTCAACCGGCGGCGTGGACGGGTCGGGCATATGGGGCGCGATGCTATCATACGCGGCGATGGAAAGCTCGGCGCGGCAAGGGGCACAGGCGGGACGCGCGCCGTGGATTCTGTGCGGCCTCCTTTTCCTGGCGACGACGCTGAACTATCTCGACCGGCAGGTGCTGGGCATTCTCGCGCCCACAATGCAGCGGGAGTTGGGGCTCGACAACGCGGCGCTGGGCACCTTGTTCTCGGTTTTCTACTACACCTACACGTTCGCGCAATTTGCCATCGGGCCCGTGCTCGATCGTGTGAATTTGCGGAAGGCGTATGGGCTGGCGGTGTTGTTGTGGTCGCTCGTGGGCTCGTTGACGTCGACAGCGCGGGGATTTGCCGATCTGCTGGGGTTCCGGCTGTCGCTGGGCGTGGCGGAGTCTGCCAACTGGCCCGCGGCGATGCGCATGGTGGCGCGGGCGCTGCCGCCGGAGAAGCGGGCGATGGGCAATGGCATCTTCACTTCGGGCACGAGCATTGGCGCTTTGATCGCACCGGCGTTGACGCTGTGGATTGCGGGGGCATTCGGTTGGCGATATGCGTTCGCGGGCGTGGGCGCATTGGGCGTGGTGTGGTTTCTCGCGTGGATGAGCTTCACGCGGCGGCGTGAGTTAGACCACGTGTGGGCGACGCCGCCGGAGAGCCGCGCGCGCGGGGCGGGTTATGGGGAGATTCTGCGGTCGCCCCGGTTCTGGCGCGTGTTTGCGGTGACGATTCTGGTGAATCCGGTTCTCTACTTTCTGTTGAACTGGCTGCCCGCGTATTTTTCGCAACAGTGGAAACTGGATGGCGTGAGCGGGCTGGGCCTGACGCTGACGGCGATCTACATTGGCCTCGACGCCGGCTACCTGCTCTGCGGCGTGGGCGTGCTGGCGTTCACGCGCGTGGGCATCGACGTGGCGACGTCGCGCACGTGCGTCTTCTACGCCGCGTCGTTCCTGTTAGCCTCGGCGGCGTTCGTTCCCTTCGCGCGCACGGCGCTGGCGGCCACGGTGCTGTTGGTGTTCGCCAACATCGGCATTGGGATTTGGATTGCGATGTACCTAACGATGGCGCAGGAGGTGAACGCGCGCGCGGTGTCGACGGCGGCGGGCTTGCTGGGCGGTTCGGGGTCGCTTGCGGGCGGCGCGGCGATGTGGGCCGTGGGCCAGGTGACGCAGCGCACGGGCAGTTTTCAACTGGTGTTCTTCGCGGTGGCGCTGCTGGCCGTGCTGGCGGCGTTGGCGGGACAGCAGGTGGCCCAGCATAATGGTCCGGAGGACGAAACCATTTGCGAGAGCTCCTGTTTGCCGCGATTGCCGACGATCTCGCGGGCGGCTCCGGCCTTGCCGGCATCGTTCATGTCGACAGCAACGCCAACCGGCGCGCGCA
>CAYUZM010000244.1:0-7584 GCA_964449665.1 uncultured Solibacteraceae bacterium | reverse complement strand
GTCGGCGCGGCGCGCGCGAGCAGGGCCCGGTAGTCCGTGCCGGGATCGGCGACGTACTGGATGGCGCAACGGCGACGGCTGTGGACGGTCGTGGCAACGTCTGGGTGGCAGGCTACGCGAATACGACGGTGGCGGTAACGCCGCCGCTGACGCCGATTCAAGACATCTCCAACGGCAGGCGCGACGGCTTCCTGGCGAAGTTTGAGCCGCAGGCCGACGGCAGCATGAAGCTGGCCTACTATTCGTTCTTTGGCGGCACGGGCAATGACGACGTGGCCAAGATGGTGGTGCGCGACGACGGTTTTGTATACCTGGCCGGAACGACGGAATCGACCGACTATCCGACGGCGGGCATTGCGCTGCCGAAGATCGCGACCGACGACACGACGCTGAGCACTTCGGCAATCGATGCGTTCATCACGGTGCTCCGGCCCGAGGATGTGAACGCGGAGTACGTCTGGTATAGCCAGACCTACGGCGGGCTGGGCAAGGATGTGGCGAGCGCACTTGCGGTGGATCGCGACCGGAACATTTACATCGGCGGGTACACAACGTCGGAGAAGCTGCCGGGGATTACGGCGGAATCGGCGAGCAACCTGCAGGGATCGGTGCGCGGCGGATGGGAAGGCTGGCTGATCAAGGTGGAGACCACCAATACGTCGCCGCTGCGGTACGCGACGTTCCTGGGCGGCAACAGCACCGACATCATCACGGGGCTGGCGATTGGCCCGGACCAGACGGTGTACGCAACCGGGTACACGGCATCGACGGACTTTCCGGTAACGGTGGATCAGAGCGGCAAGCCGGACTACGCGATTGACCTCTTCGTGGCGCAGTTGGACACGGGCCGCACGGGGCTGGACGTATTGCGGTTTGCGCGGTTGGCGGGCGGCGGCGGACTGGATATTCCGCAGGCCATGGCCGTCGACGGCAACGGCAGCGTGTGGCTGACCGGCTATACGACCTCGAGCGACTTCCCGGTGACCGGGAATGCGCACCGCGCCGTATTCGCGGGCGAGACGGACGTGTTCCTGATGCACTTCGATCTCAGCCAACCGCTGTCGGAACAGATCACCTATGGAACCTACCTGGGCGGCGGATCGACGGATGTGGCCTACGATCTTGCGGCAATGCCCAACGGACGATTTGCCGTGACGGGCTACACGCTTTCCAGCGACTTCCCGTTTGTGGACAGCAACCAATCGGGTGCGGGCCAGGCGGTGAACGCGTTTGTGACGGTGATCGACACGACCCAGAGCCACGGCGCGGCGCTGGTGGTGTCGCGGCCCGTGGGCGGGAGTTCGATCGACGTCGGCATGGGCGTGGCGATAGGGCCGGACGGCGGTATCTGGATCAGCGGGCTGAGCAATTCGCCGGACCTGCCTGTGACGAACGGGACAAGCAAGGTGTCGGCGCGCGGTTCCGAGCAGAGCTTCCTGTTTAAGGTTGTTCCGCCGGCTCCGCCTTCGAACGAATAAGCCACCGGCGCCTAGAGCGGGTAGCTGAGCGTTTCGCGAAGCCAGTCGCCGTTAGTTCGGAGCGCACCCTTCAGTTCCGTCATAAGACGGTCCCTCTGTTCATAGAGGCGGTAACCGGCGCGGGGGCGCAGGTAGCCGCGCGCTTTGGGGTCTTCCAAAAAGAGATTTTCTTCTCCGATTTCGGCGGCGCGTTGTTCGTAGCGCGCGCGGTTGTCGAGAAGGGCCTTCACGATGAAGGGCATGAGCATGGAGTAGTCCGCCTGCACGCTTTCGGTGGCTTCCATGTAGGTGTCCTTGTCGACCTTGCCCCAGGTGACGGCTTCGGCGGGGAAGCAGGAGCTGAGCGAGCCGTCGGTGACGGGCGAGGACACGATTTGGACGTCGAAGTTGTAGCCGCGCACGTTGGGTAGGCCGAGGATCTGGCCGAGGGCGGGTTCGGGTTGGAGGTTGAAGTTCTTGGGGACGCCTCCGCCGAGGATGAGAGTGGCGAGGGCGTGGACTGAGTTTTCGAAGAGACCCCAGTGGTGGTAGGCGCAGGACTCGAAGACTTCGAGGTGAAGGTCAAGGTCGAAGGCATAGGCGGGGAGCAGGCCGGCTTCGCGCATGGCCCAGAGCTTCATCGAGTTTAGAAAGACGCTGCCGTCGCCGGGGGCTCCGACGAAGACGGGAATCGCGAGACGGTGACAGGTGGAGAGCAGGCCGGCGGGTACTCCGCTGCGCGCCTCTTGTGTGGCATAGCGGGCGCCGAGGAGGTTGCGGAATTCGGGTCCTGACATGCGGCGCTGGAACTCGGGGAGCTGGAGTAGTGCGCTGATGAAGCGGTCCTGATCGAGGAGGACATCTTCGTCGAAGGCCATGTCGGTAACGCGGATGGTCTTCTCGTCGCGGAGGGCGGCGTCGTCGCCCCAAATGGGGACTTCGTGGACGGGATTGAGGCGGCCGGAGAGGGAGCGGTGGCCGTCGTGGTAGCAGACGGCGTCGGTGGTGGAGAGATAGGCGACGTATCCGGCTTCGAGGAGCGGGATGAGCCACGTTTGGTGCTGGCCGCTGACGGTGACGGGTCCGGCGATGGCGACGGTGAGGGGGCAGCCGGCGCCGATGGCGGTGTCGAGGATGGTGTAGGCGCGGCGCAAAAAACCGCCGCCGAAGGCGGGCAGGCAGTGGCGGAAAAGCTCATCGAGGGAGGCGACTTCGTCCACGCGGCGGGTGTGGACAGTTCTTCGGGGATGCTCGTGCATGGGGTTCAACTAACAGGGTATCAAGCCGTCTCCGCCGGCTAGCCGCGGCCCATGCGCGCGGAGCATGGCTCGGGTGTTTGCCCGAGTGAACGAGAGCGGAAGTTCCTTTATTGTGGGGCATGGTGCGGCGGCAGCTCATTCGATGGGGCGTGTGTTTGGGAGGCGGTTGGCTGGTGCGGTCGGGTTGGCGCTGGTACCAGGGCCGCGACGGCAACATGGCGTTGCGGCTGGCGGAAGCGGGGACGCGGCCGGGCGATGTGCATCGCGAGCATCCGTATGGGGACGGGTCGGTGCCGGTGGGGTTTCCTTCCAGCGTTCCGCTGCTGTCGCGCCGGCAGGTGGTGGAGACCACGGTGCTGCCGCGGGAGACGAAGACGTACTGGCGGCTCACCTACTGGACGGCAGGGAGTTCCGATGAGGTGCTGCGGTTCCATCAGCAGGAGTTGGAGCGCGCGGGCTGGGCGTTCCAATCGCCCCGGCGGGTGGGTAAAGAGGGCGTGAACCAAGGGGGCTGGTTGATTGGGGCGCAGCGGGGCGGGCTGGAGGCCGAGGTGTATTTGTTCGACCGGGGGTCGTCGGGGGACCAGGCGGTACAGATCACGGTGGAGGAGCCTCGGGGATAAAAGTGTAAAGAGTTTTTTGTTCCGGTTTGCTGTAAACATGCGGGCGGGCGGCGGGTGTATGCGGCGGGAACAAGTGTTTGTTTGCAGTGGGTTGTGGGCGGGCGGCATGAGCCCGGGCGGGCAATACAGCGTAAAGTACGGGTGTAAAGGTGTAAAGTTTTGGCGGGTGAGTGGAAAGGCGCGAACCGTTTGGGCTGCCGATGGACGACGATTCACGAGGGTACGGAATGGAAAATGGGATGCGATGTGTGGGCATGAATGTGCCTTCCGGGCTGATGGTCGCATGGGGGGTGAACGGATGGAATGGGCGCGGGCGGCTATACCGTTGAGGCGATTCAGAAGAATGGGGTGGGTTGTGGCGTGATCCGCCGTTTCTCAGCGCACGGCACGAATCAGGAAATAGAGAGATCCGAGGGCGCCGGCGGCGAATAGCGCGAAGACGGCGAAGGGCACCACCGCCATGGCGATTTGGAGACCGGCCCCCGGGCCGACGAGGCGCGGTACGAAGGCAACAAGCGTGAGCAAGGCCATGGTCCAGGCGACGGCAAAGGAGACAGCCAGGTAGCGCAGGCGCACCTTACGCCACACCTTCCTTTCGTCCGGCGCCGGATTGGCGGGTAACGCGGCCATGACACGCGAAGGGGAGGCGAGCGCAGCGGCGAGTTGCGCATTGCGGGCGGCTTCCTCTTCGAGCAAAGCGCGCGAGGCTTGCGAGGCTTCTCCGGCGTGGTAGAGGATCACGAGGTCGGTGAGGATGTCGGGATGCAGTGTCATCGAAAGCTCTCCAGTTTTTGGCGCGCCCGATAAATGCGAATCTTGACGGACGCGAGGGTGATATTCAGTTGCGCCGCGATCTCCTCGTAAGCGAGACCGCCTTGCGCATAGAGCACGAGGGGCTCGCGCAGCTCTTCCGGGAGAGCGGCGAGAGCGTCGAGCGTGCGTTGCAGGCCGACGAGTTCTTCGCTGGTGAGCGCGGACAGGGCGACGTCAGCGGGAAGCGACTCTTCACGGGTCCGCCTGGCGTGCAGTTTGCGCCACGCGTTGCGGGCGATGGCGATCAGGTAGCCGCGGGCGGTTGCGGCGCGGACAGACTGATCGGATACGATGGCGCGGTAGAAGGTTTCGGCAGTGAGTTCCTCGGCCAGAGAGGGACTTCTGGTCCAGGCGAGGAGACACCGATAGACGGCGGGTGCGTGTTCGGCGTAAATCTCGCTCATCGTCATCCACTCACTAATATCCGGCAGGCGGCGGATTGTTACAGGAATTTATGCGGCTGGGCGGTGGCTCACGTTCCGTTCTGGCATTGCCGCTAGTATGAAATGGTGAAGCTGACGATCGATCTGGACCGCGAGGAGGATGGCCGTTGGATCGCCGAGGCGTTGGAACTGCCGGGGGTGATAAGCTACGGCGATTCACGGGATCAGGCGATCAGCAAGGTCGAGCAGATGGCAATTGAAGTGATTGCCGATCGGATTGCGCACGGCGAGTTGCCTTCGTCGGCGTTAGCGGTTTCGTTCACCATTCCCGATGGGCAACTGGCCGACCACTTAGGCGAAACGCGTTCTCAGCGAGCTTGAGAAAATTGGCCGGCGAATTAAGCGGCAACGCGGCTCGCATCGGTTGATGACGCGGGCGGGTTGGACGGATTACGAATTTTCCTTCCACGATCACGATGAGGTTGGGCCGCGGATGCTGGCGAGGGTTGCTAAGCATACGGGGTTGCGGCCGGAGGATCTGTAAGAGGGCTCCAGATTCGCGGCAATCAGGCGACAGATGGGGTCGGTGCTGGACTTTCGTAGTAAGGTAGATTTCAGGCAGGATGCCGCTACGCTGGTTTGGATATTTCCAACCAGGGTGGTCAACCGGTGACTTGCTGAATTCGTAGAACTCCCGCTAGAATTACCAGTTAGGCACGTTGAGTTTATACGGTAAGCTCACGTCCCGAATCTCGACGAGAAGGAAGCGGAGGAGATCATGTCCCCTATTGCACATCACCCGATGCCGTCGAGCCTTTCCCTTCGCCGCGTGAACTAAGCCGGCCGGCCGGGCTCGCGCCCATCGCGTACCACTCTCCCCAATCGTTCACCTGATCTCCGCGCCCGCACGCGCGGAGGCCTGGTGGTGGTGTGTGCAAATCAGGGAGTTCAATCTTGAAACATCGTGATCGCGGCTCGAAAGGGCCCCAATTTCCCGATATGGAATTCATCGACGCGTTAGGCGAGGACCAGCGCGATGGCAGCTCAAACCGCCGGCAAGCGGAGCGGAAAACCCTCCAGTTCTGCAGGCAAGTGCAGCGGGTCCTGAATCTGGCGCTGGCCGATGGCGGCGCATGCGGCATCCCGCGCGAGGTGTTCGTTGAAGCGGTGACGCCGGCTCCGGACTGTGGCCGCTTATTGGTGCATGTAGTGACGCCGCCCGGGTGCGCAATGGACGAGGCGCTTAGCGTGCTTCGCCAAAGTACGCCGCGGCTCCGCGCGGAAGTGGCGGCGGCAACCACGCGCAAGAGGGCACCGGAGTTGTCCTTTGTGCCGGTCTATGCGGAAGGGGGCGAGCATGAGTGATGGATGCCTGGCTCCCATGCAATGCTGGCTCGCGTCGCCGATGACGCGGGAGGTGTCGGCGGCGATCGCACGCCTGCGGCGCGCGCCAGACATCCGACGCATCGCCGTGATGCCGGACGTGCATCTTTCCGCGGAGGTATGCATTGGCGTAGTAGCGGCCACCTCTCACTTGATCTATCCGCAAGCCGTGGGCGGCGACATCGGGTGCGGGATGCTCGCGGCGGGAGTGGACGCCGAGGCGGCCACGCTGAACGACCCGAGGCTGGCCGGACGCGTTCTGGCGGAACTGGGAAGGGCCGTGCCCGCGCTGCGCCGCAACCGGGGGGCATTGATCGAACCACCGGAAGAGATCGTGCGGGGGGAACTCAGCCATCCCGCGCTTACGTCGGTAGTCCGCGGTGAAGGCGCGCTCGAATTCGCCACGCTGGGCAGCGGGAACCACTTCATCGAGTTGCAATCGGACGAAGGCGGTAGGCTCTGGCTGATGGTGCACAGCGGATCGCGCGCGCTGGGCCAGGCCATTCGCGAGCATCATCTCGCGCGTGCCGAACCGGTGGACAAGCGGCTGCGCGCGCTCGATGCCTCATCGGAGGCGGGCGCGGCATATTTGCACGATGTCGCGCGCGCGCGAGCCTATGCCGAGGCATCGCGCCGCGCGATGGCCGAAGAGGTGGGCCGCGTGTTGGAGAAGACCTTGGGTGCGGCGATTTGCCGGGAGACGCTCATCACGACCGACCACAACCATGTCTCGATGGAACGGCACGGCGGATGCGAGTTATGGATACATCGCAAGGGAGCGATGCCCGCTGGGACTGGCGTGCGTGGCGTGCTCCCAGGATCCATGGGGACGCTCAGCTTTCACGTGGAAGGCCGCGGCTACGAGCCCGCCATGTGTTCAAGCGCCCATGGAGCGGGACGCGCATTGAGCCGCACCGAAGCTCGCGCCAAGGTGAGCGAACGGGAGTTTCGCCGGCAGATGGAGGGAGTCTGGTATGACTCGCGCTTCGTGGACAGCTTTCGCGACGAGGCGCCTTCGGCATACAAGGACATCCGCGCCGTGCTGGCGGCGCAACGCGACATGGTGAAGGTGACGCGGACACTGCGGCCCGTGCTTACTTACAAGGGCACGTAGGCGCCCGATGGGGACGCGCGGAGTACCAAACTGGCTTCGGAAGATGCGTCCCGAGACCCTTGCCGGGGTGATCTACCCTTCCACGTCGATTCACGTGACGATCTGGCTTCGATTCGTGCCGCCCTACAGCAACATGCCGGCGATACAAGCCGACATGACGTTGGCCATGGTGCCGGCCATGACGGCGCGGAGGCCGAGGCGGGCGAGGTCGGATTTGCGGGTGGGGGCGAGGGCTCCGATGCCTCCGATTTGGATGGCGATGGAGCTGAGGTTGGCGAAGCCGCAGAGGGCGTAGGTGGCGATGGTGAAGCTCTTGGGGTCGAGCGCGTCCTTGAGTTTGCCGAGGTCGATGAAGGCGACGAATTCGTTGAGGACGAGGCGGGTGCCGAGGAGTTGGCCGATATTGGAGGCGTCTTTCCAGGGGACACCCATCATCCAGGCGGCGGGAGAGAAGACCCAGCCTAGGAGTTGTTGGAGCGAGTTGGGCATCCAGGCCATGCCGGGGATTCCTTGCACGAGGCCGAACAATCCGTTGATGGGCGCGATCAGGGC